>JBEGVB010000170.1:0-12147 GCA_041178545.1 Planctomycetota bacterium | reverse complement strand
TACGCGATGGAGTTCTTCATCGCGTGGTACTCCGGCGTCGAGTACGAGCAGTTCGCGTTCATCAACCGCGCGTTCGGTCCCTACGCCTGGGCCTACTGGATCATGATCGCGTGCAACGTGGTCTCGCCCCAGTTCTTCTGGTTCCGCGCCCTGCGTCGCAACCCGACGGTGCTCTTCGTCATCTCGATCTTCGTGAACATCGGGATGTGGTTCGAGCGCTTCGTGATCACGGTCACGTCGCTGGCCCGTGACTTCATGCCCTCGGCATGGGGTTACTACTCGCCGACGCTGATCGACATCCTCACCTACGCCGGCAGCTTCGGCCTGTTCTTCGTGATGTTCCTGCTGTTCTGCAGGTTCCTCCCGATCCTGGCCATCAGCGAGATCAAGGGCGTCATGCCCGAGGCCGACCCGCACCACGGGCACGGCCATGACCATCACCACGGCCACGCGCACGGAGGCAAGTCGTGAGCAAGACCTGGGGCATCGTCGCCGAGTTCCCGAACACGGCCGCCATCTACGAGGCGGCCAAGAAGACCACCGAAAGTGGCTACACCAAGGTGGACGCCCACACGCCGTTCCCGGTGCACGGGCTGGACAAGGCACTCAAGCAGGGTCCGAGCCCGCTGGGCTGGATCGTGCTCATGGGCGGCATCGCCGGCATCGGTGGTGCACAGTTGATGATGTGGTGGATGAATGCCGTCGACTACCCGTTCTGGGTGTCGGGCAAGCTCCCCTACGCATGGCAGTCCACGGTCCCCATCACCTTCGAGTGCATGGTGCTGTTGTCGGCCTTCGGTGCGGTGTTCGGCATGTTCGGCATCAACAAACTGCCGCGCCTGCACCACCCGATCTTCCAGCACTCCACCATCCACCGTGCCACCGACGACCGGTTCTTCCTGTCGATCGAGGCCACTGACCCCAAGTTCGACCGCACTGCCACCGCGAAGTTCCTCGAGAGCCTCGGCGGCAAGCACGTCGAGGTCCTGGAGGAATGACCATGAAGCTCGCAACCCTCTGGAAGGTGCTCGTCCTCGCGGTCCTCGCCCTCACCCTGGGCGCGTGCCGTGGCGGCACCAGTGAGAAGCCTCCGGTGCACCTCGTGCTGGACATGGACTTCCAGCCCAAGCTGAAGGCCCAGTCGAAGACCGAGTTCGAGGGCTGGGAGGACGGCCGATCGATGCGCCTGCCGGTTGCCGGCACCGTCGCACGCGAGTCGCTCCCAAACCCGAAGCTGGTCCCGGACCCGCGCAACCCCGGCAAGGGGACGGACGGCGCCTACCTGAAGAGCAACCCGCTGGAGTCGAGCGCCGCCAACCTCGCGCGAGGCCGTGAGCGCTACAACATCAACTGCGCCGTGTGCCACGGTGAGTCGGGTCGCGGCGGCAACGGCCCCGCGGGCCACGGCATGGTCGGCAAGCTCTGGCCGGTCGCCGTTCCCAACTTCCACGAGAAGGCGAATGCGGACAACCGCGTCGCCAACCTCACCGACGGCGAGTACTTCGAGGTGATCTCCAAGGGCAAGGGAACGATGCCTGCCTACGGCGCCCGCATCTCGGTCGAAGACCGCTGGGCCATCATCCACTACGTGCGAGCCCTGCAAACCCTCGGAAAGCAGCCATGACCGCGACCATGACCGCACCACCCGTCGAAGCGGTGGCACCGAACCTCGTCACCCGGGTCAAGGACGGCGACCTCTCCGGCGCGCAGAAGGGCCTGTTGGCCCTCGGCGTGCTGTTGCTCGGCGTCACGACCTACACGGGGCTCACGGCCGACGACGCCGGCAAGAAGCACTACTTCTTCGCCTACCTCGTCGCCTACATGTTCACCCTCGGCATCTGCCTGGGTGGCCTGTTCTTCACGATGCTCCAGCACATCGTGCGCGCGGGTTGGTCGGTGGGCGTGCGCCGCATCGCCGAGAACATCACGGGCGTGTTGCCCTGGATGCTGGTGCTGTTCCTGCCCATCGTCCTCGGCTTCGACAGCCTGTTCCACCACTGGGTCCACCCGGACCCAACCGACAAGGTGATCGCAGGCAAGTCGGGCTACCTGAACCCGACCTTCTTCTTCGTCCGCGTCGCGCTCTACTTCGCGGTCTGGATCGGCCTCGGCACGTGGTTCCGCCGCATGTCGCTCGCCCAGGACCAGAGCGGTGACCCGGCCCTCAGCCTGAAGATGTCGCGTGTGGCCGCCCCCGGCCTGCTCCTCTTCGCGCTGTCGATCACCTTCGCAGCCTTCGACTGGATCATGTCGCTGGACCCGCACTGGTTCAGCACGATCTTCGGCATCACGTACTTCGCAGGCGCCTTCATGGCGTTCCTCGCCTTCACGATCCTGCTCGCCAAGTGGCTGGGCGCGAAGGGCTACCTGCGCGAGGCCATCACGGTCGAGCACTACCACGACCTCGGCAAGCTGATGTTCGGCTTCATGGTCTTCTGGACCTACACGAACTTCAGCCAGTACATGCTGATCTGGTACGCCAACCTCGCCGAGGAAACGGCGTTCTACGCGCACCGCCAGCACGGCGGTTGGGACGCGGTGGGCACGATCCTGATCGTGGGCCACTTCTTCGTCCCCTTCGCCTTCCTGATGTCGCGCCACATCAAGCGCAACGGCTTCACCCTGTCGCTCGGTGCGCTGTTTCTGCTGCTCATGCACTGGGTGGACATGCAGTACCTGATCCTCCCGAACATGGCGCACGGCGAGAGCCATGCGGCCGCCGGCGAGCACAGCTTCAGCCACTCGGTCGGTGAATGGCTGCACGGGATCACCTGGGTCGACGCGGCCACGCTGCTCGGCGTGGTGAGCATCGTGACCGGCCTCGTGATCGGGCAGGTCCGCAAGAACAACCTCGTGCCCGTGCGCGACCCGCGTCTCGCCGAGTCGCTCCACTTCCACAACATCTGAGGCATCCCATGGGTTCCGCACATCAAGCGCACGGCAACGACGCCCTGGAGACCCCGAGCGGCGCCATCAACGCCAAGGCCACGGTCCTGTGGGTCTCGGCACTCACGGTCTTCCTGTTCGTCGGCATGTGGCTCCTCCTCGTCCTCTTCGACCACATGGTGGTTGCCGAGCAGCAGCGCAAGCTGGAGCTCTACCCGGCCGGTGTCGAGCTCGACGCCACCCGCACCAAGGAGCAGCAGTTCCTGAGCGGGCAGTGGGAGGAAGGCGTGAAGCGCAAGTCCATCGACGACGTGATGAAGGAGATGGCGAAGTAGTCATGTCAGCCACCCGGACCTCGCGCTGGACCGTTGCAGCCACGCTGGCCCTCTGGGCCACGGCGCTGCCCGTCTGCGCCCAGGCCGGGATGAGCAGCCCCAATCGCGTCGAGATCCGTCAGGCGGACTCCTCCATGGAGGACCGCATCGGCGCCGAGGTGGACGGGGAGCTCGCGTTCACCGACGAGCGCGGCTACCCGCTCAAGCTCCGCAAGTACTTCCCCGGCGCGCTGCCCGTCGTCCTCAACCTCGGCTACTACGGCTGCCCGGACATGTGCGGCCAGGTGATCCACGGGATGGTGGACGCCCTCAACGAGATCGACCTCGAGCCCGGCAAGCACTACGAGATCCTCAACGTCAGCATCGACCCCCGCGAGACCGCCGAGGTCGCCATGCAGCGCAAGCAGAACATGCTCATGCGCTTCACCAAGGTGGGCGCCGATGCCTCGTGGCGCTTTGCCGTGGGCGAGCCCGCTGCGATCGAGAAGCTCACCAGCACGGTGGGATTCCGGTACTTCTGGGCCGAGCACGACAACCGGTACGACCACCCCGCAGCACTCATCGTGCTCACGCCCCAGGGCAAGGTGAGCCGCGTGCTCATCGGCCTGACCTTCGAGCCCAAGGACGTGCGCCTCGCGCTCGTCGAGGCCAGCGAAGGGAAACTCGGAACCTTCTGGGACAAGGTGCAGCTCAGCTGCCTCACCTGGGATCCCGTCACCCGCTCCTATTCGCTCACCGCCCTGACCGTGATGAAGGTCGGCGGAGCCATCACGGTCGTCGCCCTCGGCGCCATGTTGTTCGTCATGCTCCGTGGCGAACGCAAGCGCATGAAGGTGGCGAGCGCCTGACCGCACAACTCTGAGAGGAACCCCCTTGATCTCCTTCCAGGACCCGACGCCGTACGCAAGCCCGGAGACGCCCGACAAGCTTGGCCAGCTCACCATGCTGGCCTCGACCTTCAGCGAAGTGGACACCCTGTTCTACTTCGTGATGGCCACGTGCGTCTTCTTCTTCGTGCTGATCACCGTGATCCTCGGCTACTCCGTGATCCGCTACCGGCGGCGCACCGAGGAACAACCGGCTGCGTCCAACACGACCCATCACACCATGCTCGAGGTGGTGTGGACCGTGATCCCCCTGATCATCGTCATGGTGATCTTCGCCTGGGGCTGGAAGGGCATGAACGACATGTCCAACGCCCCACGCGGTGCGCGCCAGTACAAGGCAGTCGCCAAGCAGTGGAACTGGACGTTCTTCTACCCCAACGATCCTTCCAACAGCGTCAACGAGCTCTGGGTCGAGGTGAACAAGCCCGCTGCGTTCACCCTCGAGTCGACGGACGTGCTGCACTCGTTCTTCATCCCGTCCATGCGCGTCAAGCGCGACGTGGTGCCGGGTCGCCTCAACACCCTGTGGTTCGAGCCCACCCAGCTGGGCACCTACCACATGTTCTGCACCGAGTACTGCGGCAAGGACCACTCGGTCATGTACGCGAAGGTGCACGTGGTGACGAAGTCGGAGTACGAGAAGCGCCCGTGGGACCAGGAGGACCCGAACCCGGTGGTGAACGGTCAGCGCATCTACAGCCAGCTGTGCAAGGCCTGCCACACGATCGACGGTGCAAAGCTCGTCGGCCCGTCCTTCAAGGACCTGTGGGGCAGCTCGCACGTGGTGCAACTCGCGAACGGCAGCCAGGAGACCGTCAAGGTCGACGAGGCCTACGTGCTCGAGTCGATCCGCAACCCCAACCTGAAGAAGCAGCCTGAGTACCTGTCCCAGGCCATGACCCAGTTCGATGCCGCGGTGCTGCCCGACCGCCGCGTGAACTTCCTGATCGAGTACTTGAAGACCCTCTCCGCCTCCGGCGGCGAGAAGAAGTGAGGTATCGGCCATGACGACCCATGCCCCCATCCAGACGACCGCTCACGACGCCCCCCAGGGCGAGCGGAAGAACTACCTGAACTGCACGACGGGCTTCTGGTCCTGGGCAAGCACCCTGGACCACAAGCGCATCGGTGTGATGTACCTGGTCGGCACGACGCTGGCGTTCCTCGCCGGCGGCCTGTTCGCCTTGCTCATCCGCCTGCACCTGTGGAAGCCCGAGGGCGCGCTGTTCGACAACGCGACCTACAACCAGGTGTTCACGCTCCACGGCGTGTTCATGGTGTTCATGTTCATCATCCCGGCGATCCCGGGATCACTGGGCAACATCGTGCTGCCGCTGATGCTCGGCACCAAGGACGTGGCACTGCCACGACTCAACCTGCTCAGCTTCTACCTGTGGGTCGCGGGCACCTGCATGGCGATCTACGCCATCCTGGCGGGCGGATTTGACACGGGCTGGACCTTCTACACGCCCTACAGCCTCTACACCGACAAGGCGGTCGTCGCGATCGGCCTCGCAGTCTTCGTGCTGGGCTTCAGCTCGATCTTCACCGGCCTCAACTTCATCGTCACGACACACAAGCTGCGGGCCAAGGGATTGACCTGGTTCCGCATGCCGCTGTTCGTCTGGGCGATCTACGCCACGTCGCTGCTGCAGGTGCTGGCAACCCCGGTGCTCGGCATCACGGTGGCCCTCGTGGCCCTCGAGCGCTGGTACGGCGTCGGCATCTTCGACCCGCGCATGGGCGGTGACCCGGTGCTCTTCCAGCACTTCTTCTGGTTCTACAGCCACCCGGCGGTCTACATCATGATCCTGCCGGCGATGGGTGTGATCAGCGAGATGCTGACCGTGCACAGCCGCAAGCCCCTGTTCGGCTACAAGATGATCGCCTTCAGCTCGCTGGCGATCGCAGTGATCAGCTTCCTCGTGTGGGGCCACCACATGTTCACGAGCGGTCAGTCGACCTACGCGATGTTCGCGTTCTCGTTCCTGACCTTCTTCGTGGCCATCCCCACCGCCATCAAGGAGTTCTCGTGGGTGGCGACGGTGTGGAAGGGCTCGATCGCGCTCAACGCGCCGATGCTCTACGCGCTGGCGTTCCTCATCATCTTCGCGATCGGTGGCCTCACCGGCGTGATCCTCGGTGCCCTGTCGGTGGACATCCACCTGCACGACACCTACTTCGTGGTGGCCCACTTCCACTACGTGATGATGGGTTCGACGGCCCTCGCGTTCTTCGCGGGCCTGCACCACTGGTGGCCGAAGATCTTCGGCAGGATGTACTCCGAGTTCGCCGCGAAGATCGCCTGCGCAATCATCTTCGTGGGTTTCAACCTCACCTTCATCCCGCAGTTCGTGATGGGCAGTCGCGGCATGCCGCGCCGGTACGCCCAGTACGTGCCGGAGTTCGAGGTGTTCCACCAGTGGTCGACGATCGGCGCCATCGTGCTGGGCAGCGGCCTTGCGCTGATGGTCGTCTACCTCGTGCACTCGCTCTTCGCCGGCAAGCCGGCCATGAAGAACCAGTGGGGCGGCGTGACGCTCGACTGGGAGACCCCGACCCCGCCGCCGCTCGAGAACTTCGACCACCCGCCCGTCGTGACCCGCGAGGTCTACGACTACAGCGCCGTCGACTTCAAGGCGATGCGCACCCCCGCCAACTCCAACTGACGGGCCAGCCGAGAACCAACCATGAGCGATCATGCCCATCATTCCGTGGTGATCCCGGCGCCGGGCCCTGGCTTCCAGGACCATGTCGTTGCGCACCACTTCGACACCGCGGACCAGGAGTTCGACGCCTGCAAGCTCGGCTTCTGGCTGTTCCTCGCGACGGAAATCCTGCTCTTCGGCGGCCTCTTCGCGGCGTACTTCTACTTCCACCAGATGTACCCGGAGACGTTCGTCGCCTGCGGCAAGACGCTCAGCTGGAAGCTCGGTGCCCTCAACACCACGGTGCTGCTGCTGAGCTCGTGGACGATGGCCATGGGCGTGCGCAGCGCGCAGACCAGCGAGAAGGGCAAGCTCCTCGTGTACTGCGCCCTGACCGTCCTCGGTGCGGCGATCTTCATGGTCGTCAAGTTCTTCGAGTACTCGGCCAAGATCGACCATGGCTTCCTGCCGGGCCGCTTCTTCACCGACCCTGCCGGTGAGCTCGCCCACCTCGAGTTCCCCAACATGTTCTTCTCGATCTACTTCACGATGACGGGCATCCACGGCCTGCACGTGCTGATCGGCGCAGCCCTGATCATCTGGATCATGGTGGGCGCGAAGCGGGGCCGCTTCCACGCCGGCTACTACCTGCCGGTCGACCTGGTGGGCCTCTACTGGCACCTCGTCGACCTGATCTGGATCTTCCTGTTCCCCCTGCTCTACCTGGTGCCGTGATGAGCCATCCCTCCCCCTCGCATGCTGCGCACGACGCACACGGCAGCCACGGTGACGCCGGTCACCACCACGTGGCCAGCGCAGGACTCTTCTTCAACGTCCTGGTCGCACTGCTGTTCCTCACCGTGATCACGGTCGCGGCCTCGCGCTTCGACTTCGGCTCGGCCAACCTGCTCATCGCCATGCTCATCGCCTCCGTGAAGGCGGCGCTGGTCATGTCGATCTTCATGCACCTGAAGTGGGACACGGCCGTGAACCGGATCATGTTCCTCAGTTCGTTCCTCTTCCTCTCCCTGCTGTTCCTGTTCACCCTTGCCGACCTCTCGACGCGCGGCATGGACGAACAACTGCAGCGCGTGTCCGCGCCGGTCGCGGACCAGTGGAAGCACCCGAACCCGAGCGGCGGCGGCGCCCACCACTGAGCTGCAGAGGCCAGGGAACACTGGAAGCCGCCTACCTCCACAGTCGCCTGCCCGCGGACGCCCGCATCGCGTTGTACGACGCGTCGGGTCTGTCGGCGTGTGGCGAAGCCTTGCCCGCAACCCTGCGCGCCAAGGCGCAGCAGGTGGACATGCAGGTCCTGCTGGCGGTGGACGAGTCCACGACGGTTCCCGTCAGTGCGGTGGTCGGCGAGGACGAGGAGTTGCCTGCGCGCATCGCGCCGGCCCTCTGGACCTTCCCCGCGCTCGCGCTGCCGCTGGCCGATGCCATACCCTGGCTCGCCACGCTGGACCCGGACGGCCTCACTCCCACCTTGCGAGTGCTGGCACTCGCCTCGCGCGTGATCGACACGATGGTGGTGCGCGGCGACTTCGCCCCTGCGCCGCAGCCCGGCGTCGCACACTTCGCACCGGTGTGGGCTGCGGACACCCAGTGGGCCATGGCAGGCATCAGCGAGCTGGTGCCGGGCAGCCTGCTCACTGCTCGCTTCGCGGTGCCTGACGACCCGGTCTACGCGGTGACCCAGCGCAACCTGCTGGTCAGCTTCGCGGGGCATGCCATCGACCAGTGCGCCGGTGCCGCCCAGCCGCGCCACGCGCGGTCGGAACGGCTGCCCAAGGAGTTCTGGCGCACGCCCATCGCCCCGGTGCTCGAGATCCTCGTGCCCGAGAAGCAGCTGGAGGAAGGCGTGCCGTGGGGCCTGCAGGTCCTCGTGCAGCCGATCCCTGGCGTCGAGTTCGTCACGACCATCGACGACCTCCACGCGCGTGTTGCGGCTGCACCGTTTGCCAACGAACTCGCGCGCGAGGGACTCAAGCAGGTCGAGGAACGCATCGAGCAGATGGGGGAGAAGCTCCCCGCGCTCCACCGCGCCCGCAACATGGGCGACGGCCGTGCGAGCCTCAACCGGCAGGAACTCGACCAGGTGCTCGACCACCTGCCGATGCTGGAGTCGGAGGGTTTCGTGCTCCGCCTGCCCGGCGTGGAGTCGATGCAGCGCTTGAGTGCCCGCGTCGCCCTCATCGAGAAGGGCGCAGCCGAGGACCCGCGTCCGTGGTTCGAGTTCCGCTGGACCCTGGCCGTCGGCGACAAGGAGCTCACCAAGGACGAGTTCGAGAAGCTCGTCAACGCGCGCTCGCCGCTCGTGTTCCTGGACCGGCGTCCGGTCCTCATCAGCCCCAAGGACCGCGAGGCACTGGCTGCGTTCAAGCAGCGGATGAAGGAAGGGGCCGAGCAGATCAGCTTCTTCGAGGCACTCCGGCTCAGGCTCGCCGGCGCCACGCACCTGCACGGGCTCGCCACCGAGACGATCATCAGCACCCCGCGCCTCGATGCGTTGCTTGCAAGCCTCGAGCAGGCGCGCAGCGTGGAGGGACGTGAACTGCCGGGCGGCTTCCAGGGCGAGCTGCGCCCCTACCAGCAGCGCGGCCACTCGTGGATGTACTTCCTCGTCGACCAGGGCTTCGGCGGCTGCCTTGCCGACGACATGGGCCTCGGCAAGACCGTGCAGGCGATTGCCGTGATGCTCGACTGGCGCAAGCGCGAGAACCGCCGCGGTGCCATCCTGATCGTGTGCCCGGTCTCCGTGCTCGGCAACTGGCGTCGCGAGCTACACCGTTTCGGCCCCGAGCTCCGCGTGACCATGCACCACGGCAAGGGCCGCTCCACCACGGTGGAGGAGATGCGCAGCGCGCTTGCCGCATGCGACATCATGCTCACGAGCTACAACCTCCTGCAGCGCGACGAGGAGATGTTCACGGCCGTGAACTTCGAGGGCCTGATCCTCGACGAGGCCCAGAACATCAAGAACCCGACCACCAAGCAGTCGAAGGTGGCGCGCCGTCTCAGCGGCCACTTCCGGCTCGCGCTCACGGGCACGCCACTGGAGAACCGCCCGCTCGACCTGTGGTCGATCATGGACTTCCTCAACGAGGGCCTGCTCGGCACGCGCACGCAGTTCCTGCAGACGCTCGAGCACCCGATCGTCAAGCAGCGCAAGCAGAGCTCGATGAACGCGCTGGCGCGGCTCGTACGCCCGTTCGTGCTGCGCCGCCTCAAGACCGACCCCGAGATCGTCACCGACCTGCCGGAGAAGTCGGAGCAGATCGTCGCTGCCACGCTCTCGCGCGAGCAGGCGATCCTCTACGAGTCCGTGGTGCGCAAGGGCCTGCAGGAGGTCGAGAAGGCTGCTGAGGGCATCCAGCGCCGCGGCGCGATCCTCACCACGCTGCTGCGCCTCAAGCAGGTGTGCAACCACCCCGCGCACTACCTCATGGACGGCAGCACGCTGGCCAACCGTTCCGGCAAGCTCGACCTGCTGGCCGAGATGGCCGAAGAGGCCATCGAGGAAGGCGACCGCTGCCTCGTGTTCACGCAGTTCAAGGAGATGGGTTCGCTGCTCAAGACCCACCTCGAGGAGCGCATCGGCGGGCCGGTGCTCTTCCTCCACGGTGCCGTGCCGCAGAAGGAGCGCGACAACATGGTCACCACCTTCCAGGAGGCCAAGCCCGACGGGCCCAAGGTGTTCGTGCTGTCCCTCAAGGCAGGTGGCACCGGTCTCAACCTCACTGCCGCCAACCGTGTGTTCCACTTCGACCGCTGGTGGAACCCGGCGGTGGAGGACCAGGCAACCGACCGTGCGTTCCGCATCGGCCAGCAGCGCAACGTGTTCGTCCACAAGTTCGTGTGCACCGGCACGCTCGAGGAACGCATCCAGCAGATGCTGGACCGCAAGCGCGCGGTGGCCGAGAACCTGCTCGCCGCCGGCGAGAACTGGATCACCGAGCTCAGCAACGAGGAGCTCAAGCGGCTGCTCGTGCTCGACCGCAAGGAGGCACTGGCGTGAGCGAGCGCAAGTCGGTCTCCCTGGGCGAGCGCTGGCGTCGCGAGGCCACCCGCGGCATCGACGACCGCAGGCTCGCCACGGCGCTCGAGGTGCTGCCCAGCATCCGCAAGCCGATGGTGCGGATCCGTTCCGGCTCGATCGTGGCGGAGATGGAAGGAGCCATGGGCTCCATCCACGAGGTCAGCATCCAGGTGCGGACGCTCAGCCAGAAGGAGTGGCCCACCCTCGTGCGCGTGCTCCGTCGTTCGCGCAGCATCGTCGAGGCGCTGGAGCAGGGCCGGGTCACACGCTCGTTTGACCGTTTGGTCGCACGCATCGTGGGCGAGCCGCTGTTCCCCGACGGCCGCCGCGTCACCTGGGGCTGCAGCTGTGACATCCCGGAGAAGCCGTGCCACCACGTGCTGGCGCTGCACGAGCTCTTCGCCCGCCGCCTCGACGAGAAGCCCTGGGAACTGTTGCTGCTGCGCGGCATCGACCTGCACCAGCTGCTCAACCAGGTGCAGAAAGCCCCTGCAGAGGGTGAGCACGCGGCCTTGGCCTTCGGTGCAAAGGAAGAGCCGGTCCACTACCCCGATGCCGAGGACGGGGACCTGGAGAGTGCGATGACGCCTGCACAGCTTGCGTGGCTGTTCGGCATCGTGCCGGACCGTCTGCGCGTCGCCGTGACCGACACGGTGAAGAAGCTGTCGCGCACGCCGCCACCGCCGCCGCCCCCCGGACCGGTGCTCTCCGGGCGCGCCTGAGCCCGTCGCAAGCCACGGATCTTCACGTCGAAATTCCGGCGGTCTCGCTTGGCCGTGCTGCGCTGCTCCGGCATCTTGGGCGCGCTGCGGAAGCCCCCTCGCAGCACGTGATCCCGGGTTCGGACCTGCACGCGCGATGGACACCCTGCTCTTCGGTTTGTTCGGCTGCACCCTGCTGGGTGTCGCCCTGCTGCACAAGCACAGCCTGGGGATCGCCATCGGCGGCATGGCGGTGATCACGCTCGTGTCGCTGGGCTGGAACGACCTGCACCTCGGCCACCACGTCCAGCACGAGGCCGAGATCATGCTCAACCTCGGCGGACTGCTGCTGGGGTTTGCGTTGCTGGCAGACCACTTCGAGCGCAGCGAGCTGCCCAAGAAACTCACCGACTTCCTGCCCGAGGGCCGCAAGGGTGCGTTCGTCCTCCTGCTGATCGTCGCCTGCATGTCCGCAGTGCTCGACAACATCGCTGCAGCCCTCATCGGCGGCTCGGCAGCGGCCACCTTGTTCAAGGGCAAGGTCCACATCGGCTACCTTGCCGCCATCGTCGCCTCTGCCAACGCAGGTGGCGCCGGCTCGGTCATCGGTGACACCACGACCACGATGATCTGGCTCGGTGGCGCGCA
>JBEGVB010000169.1:0-20527 GCA_041178545.1 Planctomycetota bacterium | reverse complement strand
AGATCGGGTCCCCAGCACTCTTCTTGCGCTCACACGCTCATTCGAGGCCACCCAGAATGCCAAAGATCGCTGCCCAAACCACCCTCGCGGGTCGCCAAGCAGGGCGGGAGAAGGTAGCGAGCTATCGAACCCTCGGCAAGCGCAGGCACACATTTTTTTGAGCGCGCTTAAGCTGTTACGCTCCAATGACTAACGGCGTAAGAGGCTGGGCGGGGGGCTCCAGGCCCCCTCCAGCCACGCCCGCTCCACGAACTCCCACACCACCACCTTGGCCTTGGATCGCCCCTCCTCGATCCGTTCAAGGGTCTCGGCAAGCCCGACCAGTGCACTGGCCCCCTTGTGGATGCCCCTGCCATCGACTGCCCTGCCCAGAGCGAAGGCGACGGCATCCTTGCCGTTCTCGGCGGAGAAGCTCGAACCCGCCAGCGCCACCATGGCCTCGTCCGCGAGGCCATCCATGGGCAGGTCAGGGCGCGGGTCGATCGAAGCGGTGCGCAGTCGCCAGTACTGCTTGGCCTCGGACAGGCGCGAAGAGACCACGCTCGCGGGCAGGAGCACGGTCTCGTCGAGGCCTTCTGCGCGTCCCTCCAAGGTGCGCAGCCCGCACAGGGCCACGAGGTCCGGCATCAGGTTGACCACCAAGGGCTGCGGGATCGCGTAGCGCACCTCGCGACCCATCCGGTCGCGCGCGGGAGATGCCTCGAGGTGGCTGCGCAGCGCCTGCGCCGCAAGGAAGGCGCCGTGCACCGTCCAGTGGGTGTCGCGCTGGTAGTAGAGATTGCCGGGCCCTGGCGCGGGCCTGGCCGCGTGCATGGCCTGCGCCACGTTGACGGTGGGGATCCCAGCTGCAGCAAGGTCGTCAAGGATGCGGGAGTAGAGCCCGTGCTTGGGCGAGGGCATCACGCCATCCGCGTAGGCGTACTCGGGGTAGATGCGCTCCTTGTCGGGCACCACCATGGCGACGAGGTGCACACCGAGCCTGCGCGTGCGCGCGACCACGGCCTCCAGCACCTGCCTGCGCGACTCTGCACCGGACTCGATGCGCTGCTGCGTCGGGTCGAGCGAGTTGCGTAGGTAGAACCAGTTACTGCTGCCGACGTGCACCTGCTCGTTCTGGAGGATGCCGAGGCGCCAACGGGTGTCGTTCCACGTGCCGGTCAGGTACCCGCCCAGCGGGTTGTCCTTCTCCAGCCATGTACCGATTGCGGTGGTCCACCGTCCGTCCATCACGGCATCCCAGTTCCACGATTCACCAGCCTTTGCCAACCGCGGACTCGGGGCGGTCGCCACACCCATGCGGTACACGTGCAGGACCGGTGCCATCGTGACCAGGGCGGCGAAGAGCCCCACCGCATGCCAGCGGGCGGCCCACTGGCCCGGCGTCTGCGTGGCCGGCAGCCGCGACCAGTCAACCGGGTCGCTTGGACCCGGAGCGCGCTCGTCGGTGCGGTTGCGGAGGACGGCCACCTCAGAACCTCCAGTAGAGGAAGGGGGTGTCCTTGCTCGCGAGGAGTTGCACGAGAGCAAGGAGGAAGAGTGCCACCGTGCCGAGCATCACGATCGGTTGGCAACGCATGACGAGTTGCTCCGAGCGGGGCAACAGCCATGCGATGCCGAGGCCGAGGACGAGCACTCCGGTGGCGAGACCGGTGAGGTAGTCGAGCTGCAGAACGGCACCCAACCCGTTCACGCCGACCATCCCGCCCCACACGACTCCCAGCGTGGCCATGTCCTCCGCCCGGAAGATCGCCCACCCGAACAGCACGAGCACGAAGGTGCAGAACGCCTGCAACGGCAGCGGCAGGAAGCCGTAGGGAGCAGACTTGCCGAGCCGTCGCTCGAAGGCAAGCAGCAGGCCCTGGTAGGCACCCCAGAGCAGGAACGTCCACTGCGCGCCATGCCAGAGGCCACCGAGCAGCATCGTGAGCAGCAGGTTCACGTACGTCCGCCCTGCGCCCAACCGGTTGCCGCCGAGTGGCACGTAGAGGTAGTCACGCAGCCACGTCGAGAGACTCACGTGCCACCGGCGCCAGAACTCGGTGATGCTGTGGGCTCGGTACGGCGAGAGGAAGTTGGCAGGGAAGTGGAACCCGAGCATGAGCCCGAGCCCGACCGCCATGTCCGAGTAGCCAGAGAAGTCGAAGTAGATCTGCACCGCGTAGGCAGTGACGCCTGTCCACGACTCGAGGAGACCGGGCGTGGCCATCGCGAAGGCGCGGTCCGCGAGGGGCGCGACCTGGTCCGCGACCAGCACCTTCTTGGCGAACCCCATCATGAACAGCAGCACGCCACTGCTGAACTTGACGAGGTCGACGGTGCGGTTGCGCAGCTGTGCGGCGATGTCGCGGTAGCGGACGATCGGCCCCGCGACGAGCTGCGGGAACATGGAGACGAAGCACAGCAGGTCGGGGAGCGAGCGCTGGGCGCGCACGTCGCCACGGTAGACGTCGATCGTGTAGCTGAGGGACTGGAACGTGTAGAAGGAGATGCCGACCGGCAGGAACACCTCCGTCCAGGCGACCGGGATGATGCCGAAGGCGTTCCAGGTCTCGACGAGCAGGTTGGAGTACTTGAACCAGCCGAGCAGCGAGAGGTTGGTGACGACGGAGACCCAGACGTAGAGCTTGCGGTTCCTGCCGCTGCGCGGACCGCCCATCGCACGTGCGCACCACCAGTCGAGCAAGGTGCTGGCAAGCATCAGCAGCACGTAGGGTGGCCGTGCCCAGGCGTAGAACAGGAAGCTGCCGATCGTGAGCCAGGCGTTGCGCGCACGCACCGGCAGCGCGAAGTAGGCCGCGAGGAAGAGCGGCAAGAACCACGCGACGAACACGAACGAGGCGAAGATCACCGCGCGCCCCCGTCAGGACGAGCGCTTCGCCACTCAGCGGAGCAGTGCGTCGATGCGCTGGGCGCGGCCCGGCTGGAACGCCCGGATGCGCTCAAGGCGCCCGGCGTCCACGGAGTGGTCCAGCACGAAGGTGTCGAGGGTCGCTCCATCGAGTCCGATGGCGGTGAGCGTGAGGGAAGCTCCCTTCACATCGACCTTACACCAGTGGAAGGTTGAGCTCATGGCCTCCATTCCGGGGCGGTCGCGCAGGTCGTAGAGGCTCTTTCCGCCGCCACCGGACACCACCTGGCGCACGCCGCCCTCCAGCCGCATGCGCTGGTAGGTGTGGTCGTGCCCGGCGAAGTAGAGGTCCACGCCCGCGCGAGCGAGCTCGGGCGCGAGGTGTTCCACCAGGTCCTTGCGGTCGCCCTGCCGCGACGCACTCGTGACCGGGTGGTGCCCCATGACCACCAGCCAGGGCTCGGTGGCTGCGGCCAGCTCTGCACGCAACCAGGACAGGGAAGGGTGCTCCGGACCAAAGGCCCCGTTGGTGTCCAGGACGCACACCCGCAGCGGCCCCCACCCAAAGGAGTACATCCGCTCGCCGTCCGGACGTTCGTGACCGGGCAGGACGAAGTGACCGAGCACCGTCGCGCCGTCGTCGCCCATCAAGTCGTGGTTGCCGAGGGCAACGAAGCAAGGACTCGTGCGGCCGAGGGCGGCAAAGGGCAGGAAGAACCCTGCGTCCCACGACCCGTTGAGCGGGTCCGGGTAGATGACGTCACCCGCGTGCAGCCAGAAGACCGGGTCCGCAGCCGCCATGGCCGCACCGATGCGTGCAACCTCGCCCTTGGGCGACAACCAGCCGTTGCGGGCCAGCGCGTGGAAGACAGGGGCCCGGCGCAGGGATGACCACCAGGGCTGCCCGCCGGAGTCCCCCACCAGCGCGAACCGGAACTCGGCACGGTCGTCCAACGGCGGCGTGCGGATCACACCATTCGCACGGGTGGGCCCACCGTCTGGACCGCGCAGTTCCCAGGTGGAGTGTCCGCCCGGGGTGAGTCCGTCCACCCGGAACTCGGCACGCTCCGGGGCCGACAGCTGTCGCGCAACCGTCGCGGCAGGATGTGCGACCTGGAGCTCGAGCTCTTCCGCGCCGGGTCCCGCCCAGCACACGACCGCGCTGTTGGGCAGCACGCACTGCACGTAGGCAGAACCACTCGCCCCCGGCTCCCCGCAGACCGGCACGACCAACAACAGCAGCAACGCTGCCGTCGTCAGGAGCGTTCGCGCCCTCCTGCTCACGCGCGTACGCCGGCTGGCGGCGTGCCGTGACGGCAGACGACCGTGGTGTGGATCCCGCCGCGGACGTTGAAGATGCCCTCGACCTCCAGGAAGCGCGGGCTCGCCACTGCAACGAGGTCGTCGCAGATGGTGTTGGTGACCCTCTCGTGGAAGGCCCCCACCTCACGGAAGCTCCACAGGTAGAGCTTGAGCGACTTCAGCTCGATGTTCTTCTGGTCGGCCACGTAGCGGATCCTGAAGGTCGCGAAGTCGGGCTGGCCGGTCTTCGGGCACACACAAGTGAACTCCGGGCAGTCGAACCGGATCTCGTAGTCGCGGTGCGGTGCCGGGTTGGGAAAGGTCTCCAACAGCTGGGGCTGGTGCTGGCGGCTCGTCTGGATCATCGGCCCGGCAATCTACGACATCCGCTCGCCGAACCAATGCGGGGGCAGACGCTCGCGCCCCGAGGCCGTCGTGAAATCCGTGCACACGGGCCCCTGCACGTGGCTGCACGTGCGTGCGCGGCACGGCATGCAGGAAGGCGGTGCAGGGTGTGCCAGCACCCGGGCTGCAGGCGGCGCGGTCTCCAACGGGTCCTGCGGGCCGAACAGGCCCGTGGTGCGGGTGCCGCAAGCCGCGAGCACGTGCAGCGGCCCCTGGTCACCGCCCACCACGTCACCGCCCAGGCGCTCGACCAGGCGGCCGAGCCCCACCAGTACCCGGAGGTCGCCCTTCTGCTGCCGCAGCACGGCCGTGCCGGTCGGTGCGACGACCGCGGCCTCGGCGGGGCCGGCAAGCAACAGCACGGGTAGTTCGCCCCTAGCGACCTCGCTCCGCAACGCTCCTGGGCGCTGCGACCTCGGGTCCTCCGGGTCGGCGAGCAACACCACTCGGAAGGGGCGGCTGGGATCGAGTCCTGCCGACCGCACCGCATCGGCCGCACGACCCACCTCCTCCTCGCTGGCGACAAGGGCAGGCTCGCGCCACCGCGCTGCCGGTGCGAGTGAATGCACCACGGCCATGGCGCATGCAGCAGGGTGACGCGGACCGTCCACCGGCACGGTCTCGCCGAGCAGCATCGAACTCATCGGCTCCTGCCGCCACCGACCAGCGACACCGATGCGCCGCGAGGCCCCGCTGCACCATGCAACGCTCGCGCTCTTCCAGTTTCCCTGCAGGTCGAGCGCAACGTCACAACCCGCCTCGCGCGCACGCCGTCCGGTGGCACGGATGCCTGCGAGCCCGGCATTGCGGTCGTGCTCGAACACGCCAGCAACCCACGGCAGGCCCTGGAGCAGGGGAGCGAACGGTCGCTGCACGGCAACGTGCAGGCGTGCCACCGGCATGGCCTCCGCGAGTGCGGCCATCGCGCCAAGCGACTGCACCACGTCGCCCATCGCGGACAGGCGGACGCAGAGGACGTTCACCGCGCGGCGGTCCTCGTGCTCAGCACGTAGGACTGGTTGGGGAAGCAGAAACGCAGGGTGTCCACATGGTCGTCGAGTCCCTTGGCACGGTGGCTGCGGTCGGTCTCGCGCAACACATGCGGCGCGAACGGCGGCCGCGACTGGAACTCGTCTGCGGCAGGGATGGCACCAACGCCAAGCAGGAGGCAGGAGTTGAAGTGCCCGCGCGTCTGCAGACCGGAAACTTGGACACGCCCGCCCGCATCCCGACCAACCACATCGGAGAGGGCCGTGGCGAGTGCCGCGCCGTGCGGCTGGCGGGCACGGTGGGTATGGCGCCAGTCGAGCGCTCGCTCGAGTCCGACGGTCCAGGCGAGCGTCACGGGCAGCATGAGAACTGCAACCACGAGGTGGTACGGGGTCCGCACCATGAAGGGAGCGAGGGCAAAGGCGAAGCCGGCAACCCCGGTACTCCAAGGTGCCTGGACTGGCAGCCAGGGCGCGGCAAGCATCGCACATCCACCAAGCACGCCGATGGCGCGCAGCAGGACCTTGTGGGAGAAGGCGCCGAGCAACCGCTGCTGCCCTGCGAAGTGCGCGACGGCAGGAGCCACCGCGAACACGAACAACGGGATGTTGGGCAGCAGGTACCGGGTGGGTCGGCCCGGGAAGAAGGTGAGCACCAGCACGCCGAAGACGGCAGCACCACTGCACATCCGTAGTGCAAGGTCCGCAGAGCCCATCCGTGCGTCTCGCGTCCCGCGCCACTCCCAGAAGCACCATGCACCGAGCGGCATCAGCATGCCGGCGGCGCGCAGCCAGTACGCAGGCGTGTCGAGCAGGTGCTCCCACGCCATGCCTGACGCACGGCCAATGCTCTCCTCCTGTGCGATGCCGGCAAACCGGTCGACGGGGACGTGCCAGAGCCAGAGCGGGACGTAGTAGGCAAGCGGCAGGGTGAACAGGGGGACGAAGTACCAGAGCCCTTGACGCAGCCCGCGGTGGCGCCACCAGACGAGCCATGCGCCACCAGCGAACATGAGGCAGGGCGGTCCCTTGTGCAGCATCGCCAGGCCGCCGAGCACGCCTCCGACGAACACCACGCCGGCACGGGTGTCCGCGACGCCGCAGGCGAGGCACCAGACGGACGAAGCAGTGAGGAATGCGAACAGCGGGTCGATCTCGGCGGAGGCTGACTCGAACAGCAGCAGGGGCGAGAGCACGATGCCCAGTGCAGCGACCCATGCGGCGCGTGGACCGAAACGGCGCCACTGCAGCTCGAGTGCCAGCACCGCGAGCAGCCACAGTCCCACCAGCGTGGGGATCCGCATGGCGAGGAACCCGCTGCCGAACAGATCCTGCACCGAGGCAAGGATCCAGTAGTGCAACGGCGGCTTGGCGTAGGTCGGCTCCCAACCGAGGCTGGGGACCATCCAGTTGCCGGACTGCGCCATCTCGGTGGCGATCTGGACTCGGCGACCTTCGGTGCCGTGCCAGTCGCCGAACAGCAACTGGGGCAGGTGGGCGACCAGCACCACGACCAGGAGCAACAGGGCACGCCGGAGCACGCGGTCAGGTTAGCCGCACACCGAGCGAATGCGAGTTCGAGGGTCAGACCTCGTCGCGGACCAAGGGCCGGATCGTGCGCATGCCGAGCCACCGCACGCCGAAGCAGTCGCGCAGGCCGCGCAGGGCGCGGTTGCCGATGCCGTACTTGGCGACACCTGCTGCGCGCGGTCGGTGGTTGACGTCCGTCTCCACGACCTTGCCGCCCAGCTGTCGCACGAGCGTGGCCATGAAGCGGTGCATGCCGTGGAACCTGGGGGCTGCGAGGAAGAACTCGCGCCGCACGACCTTGATGCCGCAGGCTGCGTCCTGGACACGGTCTCCGGTGACGGCGTTGCGGACCGCGTTGCCGATGCGCGAGGACGCGCGGCGGACGAACGTGTCCATGCGCTTGCGGCGCACCCCCACCACGGCATCCACACGGCCGGACTCGACCTCGGCCACCATGCGCGGCAGGTCGCGCGGGTCGTTCTGCATGTCGCCGTCCATCGTGGTGACGATCGGTGCGCGCGCCTGCTCCACACCAGCCAGCACCGCAGAGCTCTGGCCGCCGTTGCGCTGCAGGCGGACGATGCGGAGCCACGTGGCAGCGTGCTCCCGCTTCCAGTCCACCATCCGCTGGTGCGAGCCGTCGGTCGAGCCGTCGTCCACCGCCACCACCTCCAGCGGTCCGTGCGGCAGCAGGACCTCGGCCACCTCCTGCAGGAGCGCAGCCACGTTGGCCTCCTCGTTGTAGACGGGGACCACGAGACTGAATCGGGGACGGGGATCGCCGCTGGTCATGGAGCCGAGACGCGGATGCGGGCGTCGACAGCGACGCTGGGCTTGCCGCGGGCGGCAACGATGAACGGATTCACCTCGACTTCAAGGATCCGGGGGAAATCCTGCACGAGCCGTTGGAGCCGCAGCAGTGCGTCGGCTGCGGCCGCCACGTCTGCTGCCGGCGCACCGCGGAACGGCCCCAGCAGCTGGGCACCCTTGAGCCCGAGGAACATCTCGTTCGGGTCGCCGCCATCCAGCGGACCGACGCGGATGGCAACGTCACGCAGCACCTCGACCTGCACACCCCCGAGCCCGGCTGCGTAGAGCGGTCCGTAACGTGCGTCGCGTGTCATGCCCAGCAGCACCTCGCGGTGTCCGGGCGCGTGCGCCTGCACCTGCAGGGACAGGTCCGGGAAATGAGGCTCCAGGCGGTCCAGGAGGTCCTCGGCCGCCGCATAGACCTCGTCGCTGGTGCGCAACCCGACCGCCACTGCCTTGTGCTCGCTCTTGTGCAGCAGGCCGGCGGCCTCTGCCTTCACCACCACCGGCCAGCCGAGCTGGTGTGCGGCCGTCACCGCGTCGCCCGGTGTCTGGACGCGGCGCGACGCGGGGAACCGGATCCCGTAGGCGGCCAGGACGGCCTCGGCCTCGCTGGCGCGCAGCCAGCGCGACTCACGCACCCTCGCCAGCACCCTGGCTGCAGCAGTGCGCTGCACCCTGTGCCTCGGCAGCGCCACGGGCTTGCGTGCGAGCCACTGCTGCCGTCGCCACATCAGGCGCAACACGGTGGCGGCGTCCTCCGGGTAGCGGAACACCGGGATGCCTGCCTGCACGAGCAGTTGCTGTGCCTCGTCGCCTCGTTGCCTGCCCATGATGCAGGCCAGCACCGGACGACGGCAGCCGCGCGTCTCCTCGACGATCGCCCGCGCCACGGCCTCTGCGTCGATCATGATGGGTGACACGAACATCACCACGATGCCGTCGACCGTCGTGTCCTTCACGATCGCGCGCAGCGTGTCGCGGTAGCGCGCACCGTCGGCGCTGGCGATCAGGTCGACGGGGTTGTGCACCGAGGCCTCGCGGGGCAGCACCCTGCGCAGCGCCTTCTCGGTGACCGGCAGCAGCGGTTGCACGCCGAGTCCTGCGCCCACCAGTGCGTCGGTGGCGAGGATGCCGGGCCCGCCTGCGTTGGTCACCACCGCCATGCGCGGCCCCCGTGGAGGCGGCTGGTGCAGCAGTGCCTGGGCGAGCGCGAACATGTCGCGGAAACTGTCGACGCGCAGCACGCCGCACTGCGCGAGCAGCGTGTCCGCGGCCACGTCCGCACCGGCGATCGAGCCCGTGTGCGACCCTGCAGCTGCCGCCCCTGCGTCGCTTCGGCCCGACTTGACCGCGATGATGGGCTTCACCCGGCCCACGCGCCGCGCCACCTCGACGAACTCGTGCGGCTCGCCCACGCTCTCCAGGTAGAGCAGGATCACCTTCACCGCAGGGTCGTGCTCCCAGTACGCGAGCAGGTCCGCCGCGGTCACGTCGACGCGGTTGCCGACGGACGCGAACATCGCCACGCCCAGCCCGGCCTGCGCGGCATCGGCGAGGATGGCCTCGCCGAGGGCACCGGACTGCGAGACCATCGCGACGGCACCCGGCATCGGTGCCGAGGCAGAGAAGCTGGCGTTGCAGCGGTGGGCAGGCTCGGTGTTGAGGATGCCCATGCAGTTGGGCCCGATCACCCGCATGCCGTACCTGCGTGCGATCGCGCCGAGTCGCTCCTCCCGCTCGACGCCTTCCCCACCGATCTCGCGGAACCCGGCCGTGATCACCACCAGCCCGCGGACACCCTTGCGGCCGCACTGCTCGGCGGTCGCCAGCACGGCGTCCGGCGGCACGACGAGCACCGCGAGGTCCACGGGACCGGGGATCGCCTTGACCGATGCATACGCGGGCACCGAGTGCACCACCTCTGCGTTCGGGTTCACCGGATAGACCGGGCCGGTGAACCCGCCCTGCAGCAGGTTGGCCACGATCTGTCGACCGATGGAGCCCGGCCGGCGGCTCGCGCCCACCACGGCCACGGCACGGGGACGAAAGAGGCCGTCGAGGTCCGGAGGCTTCCTGCGCATGGGGAGCCGGGAGACTATCCGTGGCAACGGGTGCTGCCATCCACCACACTGCGTAGGAACGCCACGGTGAGTTGCTTCAAGTCGGCCCCGGCGCCGTTGCCGATGGAGTGGGTCGCGCGATGATGGAGGAGCGATGCTGGGACCACTGCTGAAGGCCATGCGACCGCACCAGTGGGTGAAAAACCTGCTGGTGTTCGCGCCGCTGCCGTTCGCGCACCGCATCAGCGAGCCGACCGCCTGGCTCCATGCAGGGCTCGCGTTCGCGACCTTCTGCATGGCTGCGAGTGCGATCTACCTCCTCAACGACTCGATCGACCGCGAGGAGGATCGCAACCACCCGAAGAAGAAGCACCGCCCCATCGCATCGGGTGCACTCCCGGTCAGCGTGGCGATGGCCGTGATGATGGGCCTGGTGGCCGCCAGTGCGGGGATCTCCTTCTGGCTGGGTGAACCGGAGGGCTCCCAGCCCGACTGGCCCTACGTGGTGTGGCCTGCCGCCTACCTCGTCCTCAACCTGCTGTACTCCTTCCGGCTCAAGAAGGTCGTCATCATCGACTGCATGTGCGTGGCCGCGGGCTTCCAGCTGCGCGTGCACGCAGGAGCTGCTGCCATCGGCGTGCCAGCATCCTCGTGGATCCTCCTGTGCACCTTCTTCTTCGCACTCTTCCTGGCGTTCTGCAAGCGCTACGAGGAGCTGCACAGGCAGTCCGAGGCGTCGGGCCAGACGCGCGCCACCATGCGCGAGTACTCGGACCACTTCCTCAACATGATGATCGGGCCGCTCGCGGCGCTGAGCATCCTGACCTACGCGCTCTACACGGTGAGCCCTGCCACCAAGGACACGCACAAGACCGAGAACCTCATGTTCACGGTCCCCATCGTGGCCTACGGCGTCTTCCGCTACCTGTTCCTCGTGTACCGCAAGGCCGAGGGTGGCGACCCGGCGCGCCTGCTCTTCCGCGACGCCCCGCTGATCCTCAGCGGCGTGGTCTACCTCGCCGTGGTCTGGCTCGTGCTGCGGTGACCAAGGGCCGTCTGCGTCACTTCGCAGCAGCCTTGGGCACCAACCTCGCGTAGCGCACGACCACCGCCGCAGCATCCTTGCCCTCGCTCGCCACGACGAGGTCGCCACAGGGCAGGAACGCCAGTGCCTCCGGCTGGGGCAACAGGTCGTGGTCGAACAGGTGCAGGTGGACGAGGTCGCCCTTGCGGTCCACGACGACGAGTGCCTTGTCAGCACTGGACAGGATCCAGAGGTCGCCTGTCGCGGGGTGGACGGCGATCTCACTGATGGTGAGCTGCAGGTGCGGGACCTCTCGCGACTCGGGCACAGCACCTTCGGCATCCTTCTTCCTGCCGCCCTTCACCTTCTTGGTCGGGGTGGCGAATCCCTTGGCCACCGCCTGTTCCAGCAAGCTCGCGACGGACAGGGTCCAGGCCGGCTCGACTGCCAGTTCCCTTGTTGCCACGTCCCAGGCGTGCACCCGGCGCACGTCGCGCGCCTCCTTGTCGCCCTCCGGCCTCGCCTTGGGCGCCACGAGGAGCCGGGTCCCGTCGCGGTCCGCGGCCAGCGCCTCGCAGTCCTTCTGCGGCAGCGAGAGCTCGAAGGCCTCGGTGCGGGACAGCAGGCCGGGCTGGCGCGGGAAACGCAACAGCACCCCGTCGCTGCGGAGTGCGTACCAATGCTCTGCGGTGCAGGTCAGGCCTTCGTAGTCGCCCTTGGGGCCGAAGGCGCGCGACCCCAGCAGGGCTCCGGTGGCGAGGTCGACCTCGTACAAGGTGCCCTTCTCGTCCTGCAGGCACGCCACCCGCTGGTCGTCGAGGGCCTGGAGCGCAGAGACCTCCCGCAGGGCAGGTGGCAGCGGCACCACCTTGGCCGGTGCGCGCAGGTCGATGCCCAACGCAGGCGCATCGGGCCTCGGCACGGCAGCGGGGGCCTGGGCGGCCTCCTGCTCCTGGGCGCAGAGCAGCGCCGAGAGCAGCAGGACTGCGGTGCCGTGCGCGCGCATGGTGCCATTGAGGCGAGTGGGCGCGACCTGTCAAGCAGGCGTGCCTGCGGCCGGACACCGGGGCCTGGACCGAACCGGCGAAAGATCCCTGCCGTTCCGGTAGATTCCTCCGCCCTCCTGTGGTGACCCCCACCCCCTCGAACCCCTCCAAGCCCCTCGGCGTCTGGCTCTTCGGCGCCCGCGGCGGCCTCGCCACCACGGTCGTGACCGGCGCCCGCGCGCTGGCCCGCGGTCTCCGCGAGCCGCAAGGGCTCCTCACCGAGACCGAGCTCTGCAAAGGACTGCCGCTGGCCCCGGTCGGCAAGCTCGTGTTCGGCGGCCACGAGATCCGCAAGGGCACGCTCGCCGAGTCGGCTGCGGAGATCCACGAGCGCAGCGGCACGCTGCCGCCCGAGTTGGTGAAGCCGTTGCGTGCCGACCTGCGCAAGGTGGACCGTGCCACGAGGCGCGGCTGCCTCGTCAACGCCGGCAGGACGATCACCTCGCTAGCCGACTCCGACCGCCACGACAAGGAGCCGCTGCGTCAGCAGCTCGAGCGCATCACGGCAGACCTGCGATCGTTCCTCGAGGCCAACCGCCTGCAGCGCATGGTCTGCGTCAACCTGACGTCGACCGAGCCGAAACTGGACCTGGGCAGTGCCCATGCCTCGCTGCGCGAGCTCGACCGCGCCATCGACCGCAACCGCACCTCGCTGGTGCGCCCCTCGACCCTGTACGCCTACGCAGCCGCATCCCTCGGCCTGCCCTACGTGCACTTCACGCCCAGCAACTCGGCACTGGTGCCCGCCGTGCGCGAGCTCTTCGAGCGCAACGGCGCGCCCTACGTGGGCTGCGACGGCAAGACCGGCGAGACCCTGGTGAAGTCCGCCCTCGCGCCGATGTTCCGGTACCGCAACCTGCGGGTGCTCACCTGGCAGGGCTACAACATCCTCGGCGACCGCGACGGCGTCGTGCTCTCGCAACCCGAGAACAAGCAGTCGAAGGTCGCCACCAAGGACGCGCTGCTGCCGCAGATCCTCGGTTACCCGCTCCACACCCACGTGGGCATCGACTACGTGCCCTCTCTTCACGACTGGAAGACTGCCTGGGACTTCGTCCACTTCGAGGGCTTCCTCGGCACGCGCATGTCGATGCAGTTCACCTGGCAGGGCAACGACTCCATCCTCGCCGCGCCGCTGGTGCTCGACCTGGTCCGCCTTGCCGACCTCGCCCAGCGGACCGGCGTGCGGGGCCCGCTGCACCAGCTGGCATGCTTCTTCAAGCAGCCCATCGGCACCCCGGAACACGACCTGCACAAGCAGTGGCACATGCTCGTGCACTGGCTGCAGGAGACACGCAAGGGACACGCGGGCTGAGTTTCCGCGGCGCGCTGGCTGCCGCCCAACCCTTGTCCCGTAGACTATCTCCCTCACTTTCCCTCATCCGTTACCAACGAGCACCACGCCATGAAGACCTTCCTTTCCCTGCTGTTCTGCGCAGCCCTCTGCGCCCCCGTAGCCGCCCAGAAGATGGGCTCCACCAACTCCAACGCCCCCTCGATCAGCCAGTCCATCGCCGCAGGCGAGGCCAAGATGAGCCTCAACTACACGGCCATCACCTGGGCTGATGGCAAGACCATGACGATGATCATGGACAAGGAGAAGGGCGAGCGCGCCCGCACCCGCGTCAACAACACGGCCAAGTCCACCCCGCTGGCCTCCTTCAGCACCAGCGTGGACTGCAAGGTCGGCGACCTCGACGTCAAGGCCGGCGAGTACCAGGTCTACTTCACGATCAATGCCGAACTCGCGTGGGAGATCAACTTCGCCCAGGGCGAGACCGTCCAGACGATGAAGCTGCCCCTCGCTGACAGTCAGGATGAGAGCAAGCGCCTCGTGCTGGCCTTCTACGCGATGGACAACGGTGCCGGCATCTACGTCTCCTTCGGCAAGAAGATGGGCGAGATCCCGGTCACCATCGCCGCCGCGAAGAAGTGACCCGTTGAGCCAGATTCGCACGGCAATCGCCGTGCGTGCGACGAGGCAGCAGGGAAACCTGCTGCCTCGCTTCGTTTCCGGACCGAGATCCTGCGCCCGACCGCCGGGCGGTCAGGCGGGCTCCTGCGCCCGACTGTCGGACGGTCAGGCGGGGATCAGGCGTGCAAGCTGGTCCACCGTGGGCGGCCGGTTGTCGTCGTCGAAGGGCCCGGCTGCAGGTGGCGTCGGCTCCAGTTCCTGCCAGCGTCGCAGCAGCGAGCGCGCCAACTCTCGGTCCCCCTTGGCGCATGCGAGCACGAACGTGTCGAGCACCAGGACCGCGTCCTTGGGAAACCGCGCCAGCAGATCCAGGTGGAAGGCGAGCGAACCCTCCAGTGATTCGACGGGCGCCGGCACGCCCACCAGCCGGTTCTCCTCCGTCTCGCCGCCCATCCCGGCCGGCGCGAACCCGGAGTTCTCGGGCATGTAGGAGTTGGCGATGCGGACCTGCCGGGCCAGCGCACCACGCACCTGCCCGAAGGCGGTCACCTGCACCTGCTTGCCCTGGCTGCGGAGGCCAAAGTGCAGGACCCGGTCCCCGCTCTGGGTCTCGGCCAGGGTCCCGAGTTCCATGGCCCCTGCCTTGTGCAGCTTGCGGGACAGCAGGCGGACCGAGTCAGGGACCAGCCGGTAGCAGCACGCATTGGAGAAGACCGGCAGGGCCAGGGTGCCCTCGGGGTCGAACCGCAGCTGGGTGGCCTCCCGGTACAGCGCCGTGCCGTCCGCGAACACCAGGAAACTGCGTCCCGGGGCGACCCGCTCCCCCTCGAACGGCCGATACTCCTCCATCCCCAGCCGGAAGTCCGCGGGCGGCCACTGCGTGCCATCCGGACCCCCCTTCGTGGCGCAGGATGCCAGTGCCATGGCGGCCACGAGGCATATACGGAGTTTCGAAAAGGTGAGTGAAGCCAAGGGGAGCTGCTCTATATCCTAGGGCCATGGTCCTCATCCACGAGAAGATCAATGCAGTGCTCGACCAGCGGCGCCTGAAGAAGCGGGACCTTGCCCGCGCCCTTGAGGTGTCGCCTCAGACCGCAACGGACATCTGCAAGGGTCGCTCCGCCGTCACCCTGCGCCACCTGCGCAACCTCGTCAACTTCCTCGAGCTCCGCGCCGACTTCTGGCTCGACGAAACCCGCCTGCTCCCCGAGGCCAGCGACCATGTGAGCGCCGCACAGCCCGTGTCCGAGGCCATGGCCCGCACCGGCATGCTCCAGGTGAAGGACCCCGAGCGTCTCGTCCAGCGGGTCCGCGGATTCC
The DNA here is from genome assembly GCA_041178545.1 of Planctomycetota bacterium. Classification (GTDB taxonomy): domain Bacteria; phylum Planctomycetota; class UBA1135; order UBA1135; family UBA2386; genus JBEATZ01. Next base: position 5,275 of record JBEGVB010000169.1, on the reverse strand, counting down.
TTGCCGACCACCGCACCGCCTTCCTCTCGCGCAACGCGGACCTGGGTCCCGAGGAACGCCGCGTGCTCGGCATGGCCGAGCCCATGCGGTCGGCTGCCCCGGCGCGCGCCGCCGAAGCCGGCGAATGACGTTGCGATGACCCATTGACCGTTGCCGGCGCCCGTCGGCAGCGGTGTCATGGGGGCATGAATCGCAGCCTCGTCCTGATCCTCCCCCTGTTTGCTGCGTGCGCATCGCACCAGCACGCCGACAAGGCCTCAGCACCCGCCATGGAGATCAAGGCGGGCGAGCCCATGGCCGACCTGCCGGGCGAGAAGCACCTGCGCAACGTGCGCAAGCTGACCTCGGGGGGTGAGAACGCCGAGGCGTACTGGTCCAGCGACGGCAGGCACCTGATCCTGCAGCGCCGCGGCCCGGGCGAGGTCGCCGACCAGATCTACACGCTCGACCTCGCGAGCGGCGAGCGCAAGCTGGTGTCCACGGGCACCGGTCGCACGACCTGCAGCTACTTCCTCAAGGGCGACAAGGAGATCGTGTTCGCGTCGACGCACCACTTCGGCGCCGAACCCCCGCCCGTCGTGAAGGCTGAGCGCGGGCGCTACATCTGGGCGGTGCACCGCGAGTACGACCTGTTCATCGCCAACGCGGACGGCTCCAACCTGCGCCAGCTGACCACCGAGAAGGGCTACGACGCAGAAGCCACGGTCTGTCCGAAGACCGGCGCGCTCGTGTTCACCTCGGTGCGCGACGGCGACCTCGAGCTCTACACCATGGAGCCGGACGGCTCGAACCTGAAGCGCATCACCAACCGTCCCGGCTACGACGGCGGCGCGTTCTTCTCCCACGACGGCACCAAGCTCGTGCTGCGCAGCGCCTACCCCAAGACCCCCGAGGAGGCCAAGGAGGACACCGAACTGCTGGGCCAGGCGCTGGTGCGTCCCTCGCACATGGAGATCACCGTGTGCGACCGCGACGGGTCCAACTTCCGCCAGGTGACCAACAACGGCGCAGCCAACTTCGCCCCGTACTGGACGCCGGACGACAAGCGCATCCTGTTCTCCTCCAACTGGAAGGGCATGGAGGAGATGCAGAAGACCGGCAACCACGTCGCCGCCCGCAACTTCGACATCTTCCTGATGAACGAGGACGGCAGCGGCATGGAACAGGTCACCCACAACGCCGAGTTCGACGGGTTCCCGATGTTCTCGCCGTGCGGCCGCTACCTGGTGTTCGCCAGCAACCGGTTCAGCAAGGAGAAGGGCGAGACCAACATCTTCGTGGCCGAGTGGGTCGACTGACCGGGCTTGCTCGGCCCACGGGGCGGCATCCCTTGGCCCCGGTTTCACACGGCCTTCATGCGAGCCGCCATCCTGTGGGCTCATGGTTCCCCCACGGATCGCCTCCTCCAGCACCGACTGCCCGCGCAGCCAGTTGCTGGCCGAACTCGGTCGCGCCCAGCGCGCCCTGAACGCCGAACTCGGTCGCGCCCAGCGCGCCCTGAACACCGCCGAACGCTGCTTTCTCGAGGCAGCCCTCGAGGTTGCGGACGGGATGCCCGAGGTCCCTTCCCCGATCTCCTGGCACCTCGGCTTCCACCGCAGGCGCGTTGCCGCCCTCGAGCGGGCCCTGCACGAACTCGACAGCCGCACCTCGGAGACGCGCGATGCAGAGCCTGCCTGCGCCTGAGGTCACGCGCGGGGCCCGCGGGGCGATCGCCCGTCGCTGGTCCAATGCCGCGCTCCAGTGCGAGGTGGCGCTCGCGAGGACCCAGTCGGAACTCGACCGCTGCCAGCGCGAGGTGGCACTGCACCGACTCACAGGGCACGAACCCGGTGCGATCCAGCTGCAGCGCATCAGCGTGCTCCAGCTGCGGTGCGATGCCCTCGCACGCGAGCTGACCCACCACAGGCTCGCGATCGCCGGGCTCCGCGCCAGCTGATCCGCTTGGAACCAGCACCGGTGTGGCTACCCTCGTCGACCGAGGGAACCATGACCGACTTCCGTGCCATGCGACGCGAGTACGGCGATGCGCCGCTGCAGCGCCGCGACCTGCCTGCCGACCCATTCGTGCTGTTCCGCGACTGGCTGCATGCCGCGGAAGGTGCCGGCGTGATCGAACCCAATGCAATGGCGCTCGCGACCTGCGGCGAGGACGGCCAGCCCGCCTGCCGCATCGTGCTGCTCAAGGGACTCGACGACAGCGGGCTCACCTTCTTCACCAACTACGAGAGCGACAAGGCGAGGCAGATCGAGGGCAACGCGCGCGCGGCCGCGACCTTCTGGTGGTCGCTGCCGCGCCCTCGCCAGGTGCGCATCGCAGGCACCGTGTCGAAGGCCCCTGACTCCGTGTCCGACGCCTATTTCCGCAGCCGACCGCGCGAGGCTCAGCTCGCGAGTGCCGGATCGCCCCAGAGCCGCATCGTGCACGACCGCGAGGAGTTGCAGGCACACGTGCAGCGGCTGGCGGACAAGCACCCCATCGGCCCCGTGCCCCGTCCGGCCCACTGGGGCGGGTACGTGCTCCAACCCGTCACCGTCGAGTTCTGGCAGGGCCGCGACCACCGGTTGCACGACCGGTTCCGTTACACACGCGCGACGGAAGGCTGGCGCATCGACCGCGTCGCGCCGTGAGCACGCGCTACGCTGCGCGGATGCACGTGCTCGCCCTCGTGTTGTCCGCCGGTTGCCTGCTCGCCCAGGACCCAGGGCAGCGACCCCGACGCGAACGCCCCCGCGACCCTGCCGAGCTGCGCCCGCAGCGGCAGGCAGAACCCGCCCTCCATGCCGATGCCCTCCGCGTGGGCTGGTCGCTCGAACTGGCCGCGCCCTCCTTCGGCGGCGCAGCGGTGGCAGACATGGACCAGGACGGCGGCCTGGACGTGGTGTTCGGCACCTACTTCGGCGACAGCCGTGCGCTCGCGTTGCGCGGAGCGAGCGGTGAGGTCCTCTGGCAGTCGGACCAGGGCGATGCGGCGGGCAAGGCGTGCCTCGACGCGTCCTTCCGCGTGGCCGACGTCAACGGCGACCGCAGGCCCGACGTTCTCGTGCCGGTGTCGAACCGGATGCTGCTGCTCGCACTCGACGCGCAGAGCGGCCGTGAGCACTGGCGTGCCGACCTGGGCGCGGCAACCGACTCACCGCCCTGCGTCGTCGACACCGACGGGGACGGCGTGCTCGACATCGTGCTCGGCACGTTTGCCGGCGAGCTGCGCGTGTTGCGCGGCACGGACGGCATGCTGCTGAAACGGGTCCCCGTTGCCGAGGGGGCGGTGCAGACCTGCCCGGTGGTGACCGACGTCGACGGGGACGGTGCGCTCGACTTCCTCGCAGGCACATTCAACCGCTCCAATTGCTACGTGGCGCGGTCCGGCAGGGACGGCAGCGAGCTGTGGCGCGTGCCCTTTGCGGGCGAGGGCCGCAACCCGCTGGGCATCTACCACGGACCTGCTGTCGGCGACCTCGACGGCGACGGCGCGGTCGAGCTGGTGCTCGCAGCCTACGACGGACTCGTGCGCTGCATCCGTGCGCGCGACGGGTTCGAGCTCTGGCGCGTGCGGCCGGGCGACCGATACTTCATGGCCCCGCCCGCCATGGCAGACCTCGATGGCGACGGCAGGCTCGACATCGTCGTGAGCAGCCAGCAGGTCAGCCGCATCGATGCCGCCGGCAACGTGGTGTTCCGGGTTCCACTCGGCGGCGCCCGCTCGGGCGCGTCAGCCGACCGTGGTCCCTCGCTCAGCGACCTCGACGGCGACGGACTGGTCGACATCGCCACCCTCCGGGGCGACGGCCTCTTCACCGTGCACCGCGGCAGCGACGGCACCAAGCTCTACGAGTTCGATGCGGCAAGCCTCACGAAGAAGCGGGTCGCCTCCTCCTCCCACGGGCCGGTGCTCGCGGACCTGACGGGAGACGGCAGGCTCGATGCCTTCTTCGTCGTCGGCGCCGGCGTGCCGGAGCAGGACCGGCACGGTCTCGCCGTGGTGCTGACGGGCTTCGCGGGCAGCAGCCCCGGCTGGCCCATGCTGCGCCACGACCTGCGGAACACGGGCACCATCCTGCCGGCGACGGCACGACCCGAGCCGCCGCGCGGTTGGTCCTGCCTCGTGCTCGGACGGGCACAGGACGGTGGCCTGCCGCACTTCGGCTGCAACCAGCCGTGTTGCGAGGATGCGAGGAAGACCGGCAGGCGCGAGACGCCCGCGGCACTGGGCCTGCACGACTCGTCCGACGGCCAGCTGGTTCTCGTCGAGGCAACGCCTGCCGTGGAGGAACAGGTGGCGCTGCTGCACCAACTCGCCAATGCGCGTGACCGCGGCCGCAAGCCGGTCGACGCGGTGCTGCTCACCCATGCACACGTCGGCCACTACCTCGGCCTGGCCCACTTCGGCCGCGAGATCGCCTCGACAAACAAGTTGCCGCTCCACGTCACGCCACGCATGGGCGAGTTCCTCTCTGCCCACGGGCCGTGGAAGCAGTTGATCGCGCTGGAGCAGTTCGTGCTCCGAACCCACGAGCCGGAGAAACCCTTCGCCCTTGCGCCCGGCCTGCAGGCGACGCCGCTGCGCGTGCCGCACCGCGACGAGTTCAGCGACACCGTCGCCTGGCGCTTTGCCGGCCCACGCGCCACCGTGCTCTTCTGCCCCGACGTCGACCGCTGGGACGCGCACGAGGGCCTGCTCGACCGGCTGCTGGACGGCGTCGACGTCGCCTACCTCGACGCGACCTTCTACGACGGCCGCGAACTCCCGGACCGCAACCTCGCCGAGGTCCCGCACCCGCCCATGGTCCGCACCATGGAGTTGCTGGGGGAACGCACCAAGGCCAAGCCGGGCTCCATCCGGTTCCTGCACCTCAACCACAGCAACCCTGCGTTCCATGACGCCGCGGTGGTCGAGTACGTGAGGGCCATGGGCTTCCGCATCGCCGAGGTGGGGGAACGCGTGGCGCTGTGAGGGGGACGGGGACGGAGAAGAAAACCTGTGAAGGGGATGAGGGCGCGCGGACCCGGCGCGGGAGTTGAGGAGGTGGGCGGCGTGGGCGAGGAGCGCGCGCGGAGACGGAGGCTGGAAGAGAGGCCGGGGAAGGGGAGCCGTGGACAAGGCGGAAGGCGCGGCGGGAGGTGGAGCGGGGATGGAGAGGAGAAACTGTGAAGGAGGAGAGGGCGCGCGGACCCGGCGCGGGAGATGAGGTGGCAGCGGCGTGGGCGAGGAACGCGCGCCGAGACGGAGGCTGGAAGAGAGGGCCGGGGAACGGGAGCGGTGGACAAGGCGGA
>JBEGVB010000168.1:0-16140 GCA_041178545.1 Planctomycetota bacterium | reverse complement strand
GCCAATCCGGCACGCCGCCGAGGAAAGAGCTGAGCGCAAGCGCGAGCCCTGCACCGACCGCAAGGTTCTGGGGCAGGGTGCGGGCAGCCAGCGCAAGGGAGCCGGTGGCGAGCACGAGGGGCGCTGCTGCAAAGCGCAGCGCCATGAAGTCCCCGCCAATGCGCAGCAGGTAGACGGCATAGAGGAGGGCTCCGGCAAGGAGCGGCCAGGCGCGCGAGCCCCGTCCCCGCAGTGCCACGGCCACCAGCGCGCACAGTGCCGTGAGTGCCGTGGCGGGGTCGCGCGTGGCCACGTCGCCGAGGTACCGCAGGCCCTCGCGGGCGAGTGCTGCACCGTCGATGCCCGTGCCGATGGCCTTTGCGAGCGCGGTGTTGGGCAGCGGGCTGCCGTAGTAGAAGGTGGCGAATGCGAGCCAGGCGAGCAGCGGCACGGTGCCGAGGGCAACGATGCCGAGGGCGCGCAGGCTGCGCGCACGCCAGAGGGCGGCAAGCAGCGCAGGTGCTGCCAGCAGCACGGCATCGAGCCGGTTGAGCGCGAGCAGCGAGGTGACCAGCGAGAGCAGCAGCAACCGGGGCCGCCAGTGCTCGTCGCGCGACCACACCGCACAGAGCGCCGCCAGGAGCAGGAAGGTGAGGCTGTTCTCCAGCCCCGAGGTGGCATAGGTGCCGAACGCGCGGCTGCCCAGCAGTGCACCGAGGACCATCACGGCAAGCGACCAGGTGCCTGCGGTGCGGCACAGCCAAACGGCGGCGCCGAGGGACAGCATGCCTCCGACTGCCATGGAGGTGAGGTACAGCTCCCCGGTCGATGCACGCGCGGCGACCATGAGTCCCATCCAGAGCGGGTGCGTGTAGGTCTGGACGCGCTCCTCGACGTTCCACCGCAGGCCGTGGCCTGCAAGCGCGTTCTCCACGGTGCGGAAGGTGATGTACGCGTCGTCGCACACCCAGGCGAGGCTCGCCACTGCCATGGCGAGGCACAGCAGCAGGCAGGCTGCCAGCGTCTTCAGCGCGGCGCAGGCAGGCCGCTCGTCGCGGATCACGCCGTCACGGGCAGTTCGAAGCCGCGGCGGTACTGCTTGCGGATCAACTCGTCCGCCTCCGGCACGCCCACGGCCCTCATGGCCGCGGCGTCCCACACGATCCGCTTCTGCAGCCGGATCGCGAGGTTGCCGAGCAGCATGGCCTCGGTGAACGGACCCGCGTAGTCGAAGCTCGCCACGGGCTGCTTGTTGGCGAGGATGCCGTCGAGCCACTCCTCGTGCACGCCGCCGGACACGCGGGCGCGGGGCAGCTTGGGCTGCGTGGGTGGGGGCGTCGGTGCACCGTCCTTCATGTGCAGCTCGAACGTCTCGCCGTAGTCGGTGGGCGAGTAGAGCGTGCCCTTGCTGCCCACCAGCATGAAGCCGCCGTTGCGCAGGGTGACCCCGGGCAACAGGTCGGCAGGGGGCATCCTGCCGCCGTCGTACCAGGTGAAGTCGACCGCTGGCCTGGTGCCGCGCGCCGGGAAGCGGTAGCGCACCGTGGACGCCTTGGGCGCGGTCTCCGGCTGGTGGTCCGAGGCCTCGGCCTCGATCCACTCGGGCGAGCCGAGTTCGAGGGCGAAGAAGGGCAGGTTGGCGATGTGGCACGCCATGTCGCCGAGGGCGCCCGTGCCGAAGTCCCACCAACCGCGCCACTGGAACGGGGCATAGCCCTTGAACTCCGTGTCCTTGCGCGCCGTGGCGTAGGGACGGTGGGCAGCCGGGCCGAGCCAGAGGTCCCAGCGGAAGGTGGCGGGGATCGGGTCGATCCACGAGGGTCGCGCGATGCCCTGCGGCCAGATCGGGCGGTTGGTCCACACGTGCACCTGGGTCACGTCACCGATCACGCCCGCGCGCACGGTGTCGGCCGCGGCACGGAAGCCCTCGAGGCAGGTGCCCTGGTTGCCCATCGACGTGATCACCCGCGTGCGCCGTGCAACCTTCGTCAGCAACCGCGCTTCCTCCACGGTGTGGGTGAGGGGCTTCTGCACGAACACGTGGCAGCCCAGCTCCATCGCGATGAGTGCGGGGACGGCATGGCTGTGGTCGGGAGTGCTCACCACCACGGCATCGACCTTCTCGCGGTCGAGGAGGTCCCGGTAGTCGTGGTAGAAGGTGGCCTTGGGGTGCTCGGTGCGCGCCTGTGCCGCCTTGCCCTCGTCCACGTCGCACAGGGCCACGATGTCGTGGTCCTTGGCGCACGCCTGCATGTCGCTCAGGCCCTTGCCGCCGCAGCCGACCTGCGCGATGCGGAGGCGGCTGTTCGCCGAGGGGCGCCTCGGGCCCGCGCCGCTCGCGCAGGAGGCGAGCGAGGCAGCGCCTGCGATCACCGCTGCTGACAACAGGAAGTCACGACGGGACGACGGGTGGGCCGGTTCCATGGTGCGCATGGTATCCCGGTGCAGACGAGCGACAACCAGCGACTCCGGGGCTTCGGCGGTGCGGATCGCCTGCGGTGGCCATAGAGTGGCCGTCGACCGGAGCACCGCATGCGCACCGTCCTCCTCACGTCCCTCCTCCTCGCGACCTCGTCCAGCAGTTGTACAGCGCCTGGTGGGGGGCAAGGGCCCGAGCGGCCTGCGCGACGTCCCAACATCCTGCTGGTGGTGAGCGACGACCATGCTGCCCATGCACTGTCTTGCTACGGCGGCAAGCTGGACCGCACTCCGGGCCTCGACCGCCTTGCCGCGGAGGGCATGCGCTTCGACCGTGCCTTCGTGACCAACGCGCTGTGCGGTCCCTCGCGCGCCACGGTCCTCACCGGCAGGTACAGCCACGTCAACGGGTTCGCCCAGAACGACCAGCGGTTCGACGCCGGGCAGTGGACGGTGGCGCGCGCCCTGCAGCAGGCCGGCTATGCCACGGCGGCGGTTGGGAAGTGGCACCTCGAGGCGAACCCGGTCGAAGCCGGGTTCGACCGCGGGATCGTGCTGCCGGGCCAGGGCCGCTACACCGACCCGTTCTTCCTCGTCGACGGCAAGCGGACCAAGGTGGACGGCTACGCGAGCGAGCGGATCACGGACTTCGCGATCCAGTGGCTGCAGGAGCGCCCTGCAGACAAGCCGTTCTTCCTCTTCCTCGGCCACAAGGCGCCGCACCGCGAGTGGTCCCCGCCGCCGCACCTGCTGGCCGAGTACCGCAGCCGGACCTTTGCCGAGCCGGCCACGCTCTTCGACGACCATGCGACCCGCAGCGACGCTGCCCGCCTTGCGACGATGACCGTGGCCCGCGACCTCACGCGCACCGACGTGAAGATGGACGTGCCGCCGGGCCTCGAGGGCGCAGACCGGGTGCGGTGGCACTACCAGCGCTACATCCAGGACTACCTCGCCACGGTGCGGGGCATGGACGAACAGGTTGCGCGGCTGCTCTCGTGGATGGACGAGCACGGGCTCGCCGAGGACACGATCGTGGTCTACACGAGCGACAACGGGTTCTTCCTCGGCGACCACGGCTTCTACGACAAGCGGTTCATGTACGAGGAGTCGATGCGCGTACCACTGCTGGTGCGCTGGCCTGGCGTGGTCCAGCCGGGCACGGCCCAGCAGGCGATGACGCTCAACACCGACTTCGCCGCGACGCTGCTGGAGGCAGCCGGTGCGCCGGTCCCCGAGGGACTGCAGGGCCGCAGCCTGGTCCCGCTGCTGCAGGGCAGGCAGCCTGCCGACTGGCGCGACGATGCCTACTACCACTACTACGAGCACCTCGCGACCCACAACGTGCACGAGCACTACGGCGTGCGCACCGCCACGCACAAGCTGATCCGGTTCCCGCACCTCGATGCATGGGAGCTCTACGACCTGGTCGCCGACCCGGAGGAACTCGTGAACGTTGCACCAGATCCCTCGTACGCAGCCGTGCGCCGCGACCTGGAGCAACGGCTTGCCCGCCTGCGCGCCGAGTTGCGCGTCCCTGCCGAGGGCGCTGCACAGGTGCGTGGCCCTGCGCCGCCCACCGTCACTGCGCCCGGACCCGCACGTTCTCGCCGACCCAGTTGAGCATCGAGCGCAGCTGGTCGAAGTCCTCGTGCTTCATCCGCACCCAGGCATTGGCCATGTAGCCGGCCTCGACCCCCTGGGTCGCGGTGCCCGGGGTGGGGAAGTGGTGGTCGATGAGGTTCGCGCCGTACCTGCGCTTGAGCTCCTCGACACCCTCGTAGGCCACGATGCGGCCGTCGCGGTCGGGCCGCAGGGCCACCATGCCGGCGCTGAACCGGCGTGACGGGCGCTGGCGGATGCTGCCGTGCACGACGGCTTCCGCCCACGCGGTGAAGATGTCGAACTCGTTGGCGGCCGCGTAGAGGTCCCACACGCCCACGCCCGGGGGACGGCAGCCGATCTCGCTGAACTTGAGGCCCTTGGGGCCGAAGAACCACTCCATGTGGGAGGGTGACGTCCACACGCCGAGGGCACCCAGCGCCTTCTGGCCCAGGTCCTTCAGCTCGTCGTAGCTGGAGTCACCGACACGGTTGGTCACCACGATCTGGGGCGAGATCCATCGCGTGCGCATGGCCTCGAGGACGCCCGGGAAGTAGTGCGAGACGAAGTCGACGACGACCTTCCCGTCGACGGTGATGGTGTCGTAGAAGCCCTCGTGCCCCTCGAGGAACTCCTCGACGGCGATCGCCTTGCCAGAGGCGACACCGGTCGACTGCAGTGCTGCCGACAGCTCGGCCTCGGAGGAGACCTTCACCACGCCCGAGGCGCCTGCGGCGTCCAGCGGCTTGAGCACGATCGGGTAGCCCTGTGCTGCGGCGAATGCGCGCACCTCCTGCTCGCTGCTGCAGCGGGCGCTCTGGGCGCAGGGCAGTCCTGCGGCACGGATGGCTTCCTTCATCGCTGCCTTGTCGCGGCACAGGTGTGCCGTGCGCACCGTGGTGCCGTGGATGCCGAGCTGCTCGCGCACGCGCGCAGCCGCCATCACGTGGGCCTCGACGGTGGCCTCCAGCCGGTCGACGGGCCGCCGGGCCGCGGCCCGGCGCAGGGCCTCGAGCACGGCAGGCTCGTCGACGACGGAGCGCACCTTCTCGAACCCGAAGAGCCGGCTGCGCAGGTCCTCGGGGATCGCCTCCACCGGTCGTTCGCTCACGGCGGTGACGGCGGCGCCGGTGTTGAGGAGGCCGCGCAGGAACTGGCGCTGGTTGGCGGGGAAGGAAGGCTCCAGGAAGACGACGTGCATGGCGCGGATGGTCTCAGTTCGGCAGGAGGGAACGGTAGAGGGCCACGTACTCGGGCCCCTGCTTGTCCCACGAGAAGTCCTGGGACATGCCGTTGCGCACGAGCTTCTTCCACCCCTCCTGGTTGCGCCAGTTCTGCAGCGCCCAGTCGACGGCGCCGTACAGCGCGCTGCTGGTGAAGTCGTCGAAGAGGAAGCCCGTGCCGGTGCCCGTGACGGGGTCCCACGGCGTCACCGTGTCGGCGAGGCCGCCCGTGCGGCGCACCACGGGAGGGGTGCCGTACCGCAGGCTGTACATCTGGTTGAGGCCGCAGGGCTCGTAGCGCGACGGCATCAGGAAGATGTCGCTGCCGGCCTCGATCCAGTGTGCGAGTTCCTCGTGGTGGCCGCGGTAGATGCCGACCTTGTTGGGCCAGGTGTCCCGCATCCACTGGAAGTACTGTTCGTGGCCAGCCTCGCCCGAGCCCAGCACCACGAGGCGCATGTCCTCCCGCTGCAGGAAGACCGGGATGCTGTCGGCAAAGAGCTCGAAGCCCTTCTGGCTGGTGAGTCTGGAGACGACGCTGAGCACCGGCGCCCGCGGGTCGTGCGGCAGGCTGAAGCGCGACATCAGCGCCTCCTTCATGCGCGCCTTGCCGCGCATGTCGTCGCGCGAGAAGTGGTGTGGCGTCAGTGGGTCGGTTGCCGGGTCCCAGTCGCCGTAGTCGACGCCGTTGACGATTCCGACCAGGTCGCTGCTGCGGCCTTGAAGCAGTTCCTCGATGCCCATGCCGTACTCGGCAGTCTGGATCTCCCGCGCATAGGTGCGGCTCACCGTGGTCAGCTTGGTCGCGTGCAGGATCCCGGTCTTGAGGCAGCTGACCTGGCCGTTGCGCAGGTCGCCGTGGTGCAGGTGCGCGCGCTGGTCGCCGAGCCCGAGCTGCTCGAGCTGGCTCTCGGGGAACCATCCCTGGTAGCCGACGTTGTGGAGCGTGAGCACCGTGCGCGTGCCTGCGAACAACCGGTCCCACGAGTAGACGGTCTTGAGGTAGAGCGGCAGCAGGCCCGTGTGCCAGTCGTTGCAGTGGATCACGTCCGGTGCCCACTGCAGGCGCTGGCAGGACTCCAGCACGGCGCGGCACAGCATCGCGAAGCGCAACGGTTCGTCGGCGTCGTCGGTGTAGATGGTGCGCCGGTGGAACAGCTCCGGGCAGTCGACGAGGTGCACCTTGGGCCCGTCCTTCCCCAGCGTGAGCGACTTGAGGCTGAACCGCAGCGTGCGGCTCGGGAACCGGACCTCGATGTCCTGCGCACCCGGCACCGGTTCCATGGCCCTGCCGGACTCGGCCACCTGCTTGTAGAGGGGCATGTGGACCACGACGTCGTGACCCTGTCGGTGGAGGTGCCGACCGAGCCCAGCGAGGACGTCCGCCAGCCCGCCGGTCTTGGCGAGCGGCGCGGTCTCGGAGGCGATGAGGCAGATTCGCATGGGGCGCATGGTGACTCCGTGGGCAGGGCGCTGCGCTGCACGTGCTGCGTCGCGCCCGAGGGGAGCAGCCGAAGTGGCGACCCCGCAGCAGAAGCGTTACCTTCCTCGCACACCGTTTCAAGCGCAGCGCCCATGCCCAACGTCGTCTTCGCCGTCCCCTTCGCCATGGAGAACACGCTGCGCTTCGTGCGCGCCGCGCTGTCCCTGGACGGTGTGCGGCTCGGCATCGTGTCGCAGGACCCCCTCGAGCGGTTCCCGGACGACATCCGCTCCCGGGTCGTGGGCTTCGCCCAGGTCGCCGACGGGATGGCGGCCTCGGGGGTTGCCGACGGAGTGCGGCGCCTCGCAGGGCAGCTGGGCAAGGTCGACCGCCTCATCGGCATCCTCGAGCCGCTCCAGGTGGCGCTCGCCGAGGTGCGCGAGCAGTTGCGGATCCGCGGCATGGACGCGCGCGAGGCCACCAACTTCCGCGACAAGGCGACGATGAAGGACGTGCTGCGGGCGAACGGGCTGCCGTGCGCCCGGCACCAGCTGTGCCACAGCCTCACCGAGGCGCTTGCCTTCGCCCACGGCACCGGGTTCCCGCTCGTCGCGAAGCCGCCGGCCGGGGCCGGTGCCAGGTCGACGGCACGCGTCGAGACCGAGGCCGAACTGCGTTCCTTCCTGCAGTCCTCCGTCCCCTCCGCCCGGAACCCGGTGCTGCTCGAGGAGTTCGTGGTGGGGGACGAGTTCTCCTTCGACACCGTCACCCTCGCGGGCCGCCACCTGCTCCACAGCATCAGCTGCTACCAGCCCACGCCGCTCCACGTGCTGGAGAACCCGTGGATCCAGTGGACGGTGATGCTGCCGAGGCGCATCGACGGGCCCGAGTTCGCGGCGGTCCGCGAGGCGGGGCCGCGCGCCCTCGACGTGCTCGGCATGGTGACCGGTGTGAGCCACATGGAGTGGTTCCGCCGCAGGGACGGCAGCATTGCCCTGAGCGAGGTTGCCGCCCGGCCGCCCGGCGCCCAGTTCACCTCCCTCATCGGCCACGCACACGGCATCGACATGTACCGCGCGTGGGCCCAGCTCATGGTGTTCGAGACCTTCGACGTGCCGCAGCGAACGCATGCAGCGGGCTGCGCCTACCTGCGCGGCCAGGGGCAGGGCAAGGTGGTTGCGGTCGAGGGGCTCGACCGCTTGCCGGAGCAGGTGCGTGCCGTCGTCGTGGAGTCCAAGTTGCCATCGGTGGGGCAGCCGGCGAGCGGCACCTACGAGGGTGAGGGGTTCCTGCTGGTCCGCCACCCGGACACCCTCGTCGTCGAGGAGGCGCTGCGCACGATCGTCTCGACGGTCCAGGTGCGCCTCGGATGATCCAGGCCGCGAGCAACCCGCCAAGGAGCGAACCGTGAACGTCCTCTTCCTGTCCCCCGGCTTCCCTGCGGAGATGCCGCTCTTCGTCCGCGGCCTCGTCGCGGTCGGTGCGCGCGTACACGGCATCGGCGACCAGCCTGCTGCGGCCCTGCCCCCCGAGGTGCGCGAGGTGCTCACCGACCACCTCCGGGTCAGCAGCTGGACCGACGAGCAGGCGGTGATCCGCGAAGTGCGCGAGTGGATGCGGGGCCGGTCCATCGACCGCGTCGAGTGCCTGTGGGAGCCGCACATGATCCTCGCAGCCCGGCTGCGAGAGGCCTTCGGCGTGCCCGGCATGACCGTCGAGCAGACCGTGCCCTTCCGCGACAAGGAGGTCATGAAGCAACGCGTCGAGGCCGCCGGCCTGCGCGTGCCGCGCCACGCGCGGGCAACCACCGTCCAGGAGGCATGGGCAGGGGTCGAGAAGGTGGGCTACCCCGCCATCGTCAAGCCCATCAGTGGCGCCGGGAGCAAGGACACGCACCGCTGCAACGACAAGGGCGAGTTCGAGCGCGCGCTCGGCCTCACGCGCCACGTGGCAGAGTTGAGTGTCGAGGAGTACATCGACGGTGACGAACTCACCTTCGACACCGTGTGCCACCGTGGCGAGGTCCTGTACCACAACGTCGCGTGGTACCTGCCCAAGCCCATGGTGCTGGCCCACAACCCGTGGATCTCGATGCAGAACATCGTGCTGCGGGACCCGGACCAGGAGTTCAGCCGCCCCGGGGTTGCGCTCGGGCGCGCGGTGTTGGCGGCGCTCGGCTTCGAGACCGGGTTCACCCACATGGAGTGGTACCGCAAGGCAGATGGCGAAGCCGTGTTCGGCGAGATCGGCGGGCGGCCGGCGGGCGCGCGCCTCGTGCACGCGATGAACTACGCGTGCGACATGGACCTGTTCCGTGGCTGGGCTTCCGCTGTTTGTCACGGCAGACTGGGGCAACCGCTGACCAGGAAGTACAACTCGTCCATGGTGTTCAAGCGGGCCGTGGGCCATGGCCGAGTGGTGCGATACGAGGGCCTTGATGGCCTCATGGCGCGCTACGGCCCCCACGTTGCAAACTGCGAGCTGACTCCGATCGGGCAGCCGCGCAGGGACCCTTCCCAGGTGGTGGTGGGCGACGGGTGGATCGTGGTCCGGCACGAGGACCTGCAACGGACACGCGAGATGTCGGAGGCGTTTGCGCGCGAGCTCAGGATCGTCGCGGGGAGCGAGCCGTGACGGCATTCCGCGTGCTCGTGCTGGTGTCGCTGCTCGTGACGGCGTGCGGTCCTCGGGGCGGTTCTGCAGGGTCCGCGAACAAGCCCGCTCCCGATCCGGTCAAGGTGCACTTGGTGCCCACCGTGTCCTTGGCGATGCCGCTGGAGATCCCTGCCCAGGGCATCCTCGAGGCCCAGGACGAACTGCGGCTCGGCTTCCAGGTCGGCGGCAGGCTCGGCACCCTGCACCTGGACGTTGGCGACCCGGTGCACCCAGGCATGACGCTGGCAGAGCTCGACAGCCGGGACTTCGAGCTGGGACTGGCGCGTGCGGAGGCGGCTCTCGACGAGGCCCGTGCACGACTCGGCATCGAGGGCCCGCAGCAGGAAGTCCCCGGCGTGGAGGAGTTCGCCATCGTTCGCGAGGCGGCTGCGGTGCTGGCGGAGGCCCGCCTGCAGCTCGATCGCATGGCGGAACTGGTGAACCAGTCGATGCGACCCCGCTCCGACCTCGAGTCGTCCAACCTGGCGTTGGACGTCGCGGGCAGCCGGCTGCAGAAGGCGCGCGACGACGTGCAGACCTGGATCGCCGTCTGGCGCAGCAGGAAGGTGGAGTTGGAGGTCGCCCGCAAGCGGCTCCAGGACAGCGTGCTGCGGAGTCCGTTCGAGGGGCGGGTTGCAGCCCGCAAGGCGACGGCAGGACAGTTCCTCGAGCCCGGTACGGAGGTCCTCACACTGCTGCGGACCGATTCGCTGCGGCTGCGCATGCACGTGAGCGACTTGGTGGCAGGCGACGTACGGATCGGCCAGAAAGTCACCTTCCAGGTCGATGGACAGGGAGAGGGCACCTTCGAGGGCACGGTGTCGAGGATGCTGCCTGCCATCTCGCGGGACAACCGCACGGTGATGGTCGAGGCCGCGGTGCCCAACGGGGACGACAAGCTCGTGCCAGGCGGCTTCGCGCGAGCGCGCATCCGCATCCAGGAGAGTGCGCCCGTGACCCTCGTGCCGCGCACGGCGGTGGCCTCCTTCGCGGGCATCAACCGTGTGTTCCTGGTGGTGGACGGCCGTGCCTCGGGGGTGCAGGTGACCCTGGGCCGTGTGCACGAGGACCAGGTCGAGGTGTGCTCGGGGATCGAGCCCGGGGCCCTCCTCGTGGCGGATCCCAAGGGCGTTGCCCACGGCGCCCCGGTGCTGGTCCAGGAGTAGCCTTGCGCAAACTCGCCGAGATCTGCATCGCCCGACCGATCTTCGCGACGATGCTGACGGCTGCCCTGGTGGTGGCCGGCGCGGTCGGGTTCCACAAGCTCCCTGTCGACCGCTACCCGGCAGTCGACCTGCCGCAGGTCTCGGTGCGCACGCTCCTGCCCGGCGCCTCGCCCGAGGAGGTGGAGGCCACGATCAGCCGCAGGATGGAGGAGGCCGTCAACACCGTCGACGGCATCGTCGAGCTGAGCTCGATCTCGGCATCGGGCAGCTCGGTGGTCATCGCCACGTTCCGGCTCGACCGGGACATCGACAGCGCAGCGCAGGACGTGCGGGACCGGGTCGGTCAGGTCGTCCGCGACCTGCCGCGGGATGCACTCGCGCCCTCGGTCTCGAAGTTCAACAACGACAGTGGCTCTGCGATGTCGATTGCCGTTTCCGGCACTCGGCCGCTGCGGGAACTCACCGAACTGGTGGACAAGCGCATCAAGCCGTTCCTCGAGCGCGCATCCGGTGTCGGCGAGGTTCGGTTGGACGGCGGCTACCAGCGAGCCGTGAGCGTGTGGCTCGATGCCTTTCGGCTGGCTGCCTTCGGCATTCCGGTGACCAAGGTGCGGGAAGCCCTCGTACGCCAGAACGCAGACCTGCCGGGCGGCAACGTGACCACTCCCTCGACCGAGCGGACGCTGCGGACGATGGGGCGGTTCATGTCGCCCGCGGATTTCCTCGACCTGGTGGTCGAGACTCGGGCTGGTGTCCCGATACGCATCCGGGACCTGGGTACGGCGGAGGACGGCACCGCCGAGCCGCGGACGATCACCCGGCTCGACGGCAAGCCCACCGTCCTGCTGGAGGTTCGCCGCCAGTCCGGTGCCAACACCGTGCAGGTCATCGAAGACGTGAAGGCGGCGTTGGACAAGTTGCGGCCGGCCTTGCCGCCAGACCTCGCCATCGAGGTCGTGCGGGACCAGTCGCGCTACATCCTTGCCGCCCTGTACGAGATCGAGTTCCACCTGGTGGTGGGTTCGATCCTCGCCTCGCTGGTGGTGTTCTGGTTCCTGCGCAGCTGGCGGGCCACCTTCATCGCAGCCATTGCCATCCCTGCGTCGGTCATCACGACCTTTGCGTTGATGTGGGCACTGTCGTTCACCCTCAACAGCATCACGATGCTCGCGTTGGTGTTGATGGTGGGTGTCGTCATCGACGATGCAATCGTCGTGCTGGAGAACATCCACCGCTGGGCCCACGACAAGGGCGTGAGCGCCTTCGAGGCCGCACGCGGTGCGACGCACGAGATCGGGCTGGCGGTCCTGGCAACGACGCTCAGCCTGGTGGTGATCTTCGTGCCGGTGAGCTTCCTCTCCTCGGTGTCGGGCAGGTTCCTCTACCAGTTCGGCATCACGGCCGCCGCAGCGATCCTGGTGTCGATGTTCGTGTCCTTCACGCTCACGCCAACGCTCTGTGCGCGGATCCTCGTCCCGGCACGCGCCACCCAACCGTCGATGCCGACCCGGGTACGGTTCAGTGAGCGCGTGTACGTGAGGTTGCTGGGGTTCTTCCTGCGCCACCGGATCCTCACCATGGTCGTGAGCCTGCTGGTGGTCGCGTCTGCCGTGCCCCTGTACCAGCACCTCTCCCAGGACTTCATCCCCACCGACGTGGACGAGGGTGAGTTCGAGGTCGGGATCGTCGGGCCCGACGGGGCGAGCCTCCAGGCCATGGACAAGGTGATGGCCGAGGTGGAGCAACTGGTGCTGGCGGTGCCAGGAGTTGCCCACGTGCTCACCACGGTCGGCGGTGGCTTCATCGGTGGCGTGAACCAGGGGCAGCTGTTCGTGCGGATGGTGCCCTACGAGGACCGCCGGTTCTCCCTGCGCAGGCTGGTGGAGTGCACCCTCGATGGCCGACCACTCGGAGCCTGGGACGGGCTCGTCACCCAGCGCGACGTGATGCAACGAGTTCGCTCGGAGCTGCGCCGGTTCCCCGACATCCGTTGTTCCGTTCGAAACCAGCGCAGCCTCAACCTGGGCGGCGGCAACTTCGACATCGACTTCGCCATCCGAGGTCCCGAACTCACCGTTCTCGAGGACTACTCGCGGCAACTCCGTGCACGAAGCCAGCAGTTGGGCGGGATGCCGGACCTCGACCACACCCTGCGCCTGTCGAAGCCAGAACTCAGGGCCCACATCGACCGCCTCCGGGCCGCCGAGCTGGGCGTCGACACCCAGGACATCGCCATGGCGCTGCGGCTCATGGTCGGCGGGGACCAGGAGGTGGGCCGATACCGGGACCCGGAACTGGACGAAGAGTACGACGTGCAACTGCGGCTCCGCGAGGCGGACCGCATCGACCCTGAGTCCATCTCCCAGTTGCTGGTCTCCCGGCAGGACGGCGGGACGGTGCAGCTCGACTCGGTGGTGCAACTCAAGGAGTCCAAGAGTGCATCTCGCATCGACAGGCTCGACCGGCAGCGCCAGTCGTCCCTCCGCGGTTCCGTCGCGCCCGGTCACGCGCTCGCGGACTGCGTGGCTGCCTTGCGCAAGGCGGCTGGCGAACTGGGCCTGCCGCCCGAGTACACGACAGCGGTCTCCGGCAAGGCGCGGGAGATGGAGAAGACCTTCTGGGAGTTCGTGGCGGCGTTCGCCCTGTCCGTGCTCTTCATGTACATGATCCTCGCCTCCCAGTTCGAGAGCCTGCGGCTGCCGTTCATCATCCTGCTGAGCCTTCCACTCGCAGCACCGTTCGCCCTGCTCAGCCTGCTTGCAGTCGGCGAGACCCTCAACCTCTACTCGGCCCTCGGCGTGCTCGTGCTGTTCGGCATGGTGAAGAAGAACTCGATCCTGCAGATCGACCACACCAACCAGCTCCACGCGAAGGGCATGGATCCCGACGAGGCCGTGCTGGTGGGCAGCAGGGACCGGTTGCGGCCGATCCTGATGACCACCCTTGCCTTCGTGCTGGGCATGCTGCCGCTCGCGATCGGGGCGGGGCCCGGTGCCGAGGAACGTCGCGCCATCTCGGTGGTCGTCATCGGCGGGCAGATGATGAGCCTCTTCCTCAGCCTGCTGCTCACGCCCGTCGTGTGGCGCATGATGGTGGGGCGCGGTGCGGCGGCGGCAACCGTGTCAAGGGACCCGCACGGGGCGCAGCCGTGAGCCTGCGGGTGCACGCACCGGGTCGGGCCCAAACCCCGACGCGTGTGCTCAGAGTGCGCGGCTGGTGACAGCCGGGCCGCTCGTGCCCTGTTCGGATGCATAACCGGCGTCTGCGAACGCAAACGCCTGGCGCAGGGCTCGGAACGCGTCCTCGCTCAGCAACTTGCGCGCGAGGGGGAACACGATCTGGTTCTCCTTGAGGATGTGCTGCCGCTGCTCGTCGATGAACCCGCTGATGGCTGCCTGCATGCGCAGGCGGTCGTTGGCCTCCATCGCCTTGCGCAGCCGGTCGCGCCAGCGTGCGTTCTTGGCGTGCTCGGCACGGAGCACCGCCGTCGGGCCTGCCACGGGGTCCAGCCCTGCTTCCTCCAGGGCCCGGAACAACGCCTCCTCCTTGCGGTGGTGCAGGCGCTCCTCGAAGTCGTCACAGTGGTCGATGGCGTTGCGCAGGACGTCCATCCGGAGTGGCCGGTTTTCGGCGAACGCGGTCGACTCCTTCTCCACCGCCTCCAGCACCTCGAGGATGGCGCGGTGTTCCTGCACCAGCGTGTCGAGCGGGTGCGCAGCCGAGGCCTCGGTGCCCGCCGGGGAGGTGAAGTTCATGGTTGGCAAGGTCTACCTCCAGCCGGGTCCGGTTTGCATACGGAACTGTGCCCATCTCCCACCGGGAACCGGGCGCACGGGAGCAATCCTCCCCAGCCGGTCCGACGCGTGCGCGCCCTCGCATCGAGCCTGTCCGGTCGCCATGATCCCGCGGATGCCCACCCGCGCGATCCTCCTCGGCCCCCAGCGGCACGTGCCCATGGTGCGCCCTGCCGTGGAGGCGCTGGTCGGACCGGCCCCGGGTGGTCGAATCGCCCTCGTCACGGCGGGTTGGGAAGAGCGTGAGGCCGAGGACCAGGAACTCCGGGACCACCTCGGGATGCCATCCGTCAACCTGGCCGTCTGGTCCCGGGTCGAGACCATCTTCACCGAGGACCCGGAACTGCTGGGGGCCATGCGTGAGCGCCATGACACCCTCCGGCGCGCGCAGGAGATCTACCGGCTGCGGCTCGGTGGGCTGGTCTCTGCCGCCCTCGAGCTCCTGCGGCGGGGCGGGGACGAGGAGCTGCTCGACCCGGCGCGCGACGGCGCGGTGGCCATGCTCCAGGCCCTGGACCGCCAGCACGAGGAGCAGGTGGCGGACCTCCATGCGGCGTTCGAGGCGAGGATCCGCCCGGCCGAGCGCGAGTCCGTCGTGCGGCACCGGGCCGAGCTGGCCCGTCTCGTCGCCGAGGCCCCCTGCACCTGCATCGCCGGCGGCCATGTGGGCGTCCTGCTGCACCGGCTGCGCCTCTTCGGGTTCGACACCCTGGTCGCCCAGCAACCGTTCGTCGCCTGGTCTGCCGGGGCGATGGTGGCGAGCGAGCGCATCGTCCTCTTCCACGACGACCCGCCCCAGGGTGCCGCGGACCCCGAGGTGATGGAGCGCGGACTCGCCCTGGTGCAAGGACTCGTCGCGCTGCCGCACGCATCCCGGCGCTTGCAGCTGGGCGACAGCCGCAGGATCGCATTGTTGGCGCGACGCTTCGCGCCGGACCGTTGTGCCGCGCTCGATGCCGGCACCCGCATGGACTGGGACGGCACCCGCTGGTCCGCTCCCGTTGCCACCAGCGTCCTCAGGGTGGACGGCCAACTCGTGGGGGCCGCCACGTGAGTGCCGCGGTCCAGGCCATCGAGAATGCTGCACGCGGCGGGCACGGTGCCGTGGACGCGCTGGTTGCCAACCACGTGTTCCCGTGGGTGGACGGCCGCACGGTGACCTTCCTGTTCCGCGGCGACGCGCAGGAGGTGTGCCTGCAGCACTGGATCCACGGCCTGCCCGGCTCGCTGCCGTTCCGCAGGGTCTGGCGCTCGGACCTCTGGGTGCTCCAGGTCGACCTGCCCCAGCGCAGCCGCATGGAGTACAAGCTCGCGGTCAGCCACCACGGACGTTGGTCGATCGTGCGCGACCCGCTCAACACCCATGCGGCGCGCGACCCCTTCGGCGCCAACTCGGTGGTCTACGGCGAGGGTTACCAGCCCCCGGACTGGTGCCTCGAGGACCCCGACGCACGCAAGGGAACCGTCGAGGACCGCACGGTGGAGAGCAAGGTGTTCGGCGGGACCCGGCAGGTGAAGGTCTACCTGCCCGCGCGCTTCCGGCCGACACGTCGCTACGCGTTGCTCGTGGTGCACGACGGGTTCGACTACCTCACGTTCGCCAACTTCAAGAACGTGCTCGACAACCTCGTCCACCGGCTGGAGGTCCCGCCGCTGGTCGCGGTGATGACGCAGTCCCCAGACCGCATGCGCGAGTACGCGGCGGACGACCGCCACGCGGACTTCCTCGCGGGCGAGCTGCTGCCCCAGCTGGAACAGTCGCTGCCGCTGGTCCGGCAGCCCTCGGCGCGCGCCCTGCTGGGTGCCAGCTTCGGTGCGGTCGCGAGCCTCCACTGTGCGTGGCGCCACCCCGGCACCTTCGGCAAGCTGCTGCTGCAGTC
>JBEGVB010000167.1:0-91774 GCA_041178545.1 Planctomycetota bacterium | reverse complement strand
CCCACCCGCTCCTTGTCCGATCCGGTCCAGAACCACATCGCGTAGGGCGACTTCTTCGCCTTGTCGACGAAGAAGCTGGTGACCTTGGCCTTGTTGCCGGCGTCGATCTCGTACTGCAGTCCCTTGTCGGCCACCTCGGGCGTCACTGCGAACTTGGTGCCGCCCAGCTGCACGACGTGGAGCGGCTTGCTGCGGAACCACGCGAGCAGGGGCTGCTTGTCCGCGGTGGTGACCTGTGCCTCCCACCAGAACTGGGGCAACGCGCCACCCTTGATGCAGTAGTCGAGCTCCTCGACGTTCTGCAACGCGGCGAAGGCAAGGTCATGGACCTCCTCCTTGGCGCCCGGCATGACGAGGGCGTCGACGCCCTTGGTGTTGTCTCCGTAGCCCTCGTTCTTGCGCTTCTCGCCCGCTGCCTCGTCCACGGCGATGCGCTCCTTCTCGGCCTTGATGATGGCCTTGTTGCGCGGGTAGTGGTCGTCCTGCGTCCAGCCCCACGCGTCGCGTGCGGCAACGAACTGCTCGAGTGCGAACACCGAGTCCCTGCGTTCCTGCAGGGTCTTGTCCGGCATCTGGGTGTAGATGATGGAAACCAGCACCCAGGCCTCGGCTGCGTCGACCTTGTGGGCGGTCTCCTCCATGGCCTTGGCCACGCTGATGGTGCTGTCGCGCGCCACCTCGAAGTCCTTGCGCTGCTTCGACTCGCCGGCGACGGTGAGCAACGAGTAGCACTTGTCGAGGGCGTTGCGCGCCTTCACGTAGGCCTGGTAGCTCTTGTTGTCCTGGCTGTCGACCCAGCGGTCCACTCGTTCCAGCGCCGTCGACCCGTCCAGCGCCCGCTTCCACGCGGCAGCAAGGGCGTCCACCTGCGGCTTGACCTCCTGCTTGCCGCCCCACAACTCGATGCGGAGGTTCTGGAAGTGCCGCAGCGCCTGCTGCGGCGCGGCCTTCACGGCCTTGTCCATCCCCTTCTCGTCGTTGAACTGGAGCGCCTTCGAGAAGTCGGTGAGGAACTTGTTCATGGTCGCATCCTGCGCACGCAGGACGGGGACCAGCAGGGCGAACGCGAGCAGCAGGTATCGCAGCATGGGGTGCCTCCGGGGCGGCTGCAGCTTACCCAGCGCCACCGGCCGAGGCACGCGCGGGGGTCAGCGGTCGCGGCGGCGCTTGCTGGCGTCCTCGAGGAACCGTCGCTCGGCTGCCGAGAGGGACCCGATTCCCTTCTCGTGCACCTTGGCCAGCAGGTCGTCGAGCCGTTGCTGGTCGCGCGCAGCGTCGGCAGCCCGCCGCTCCTCGACCATGGTCGACCAGCGCTGCCGCAGCCCCTGCAGCACGCCCTCCTGCCGCTCGAACGGCACCCAGTCGCGGAACCAGCCCATGCGGTATGCGAGGTAGCCGAGCGCGGCTCCACCGAGGTGCGCACCGTGCGCCACCCCGCCCGACTGGCCCGTGGCGAACTCCACGTAGGTGCTGTAGAGCCCGAGCCCGACGAGCACGGCAGCAAGCACCCACAGCGTGACCGGGATGAAGAAGAAGAACACCGTCGCGTGCGGGGCCATCGCGGCTGCGTAGAGCAGGAACGCGTAGCAGGATCCACTGGCCCCGACGAGCGGTACGTCGGCCTGGCCCTGCGGCCATGCCACCAGGAGGAACAGGAGCGCACCAGCCACGCCGCCCGCCAGGTAGAGGCGGTACACGCCCCGGTAGCCGATGCGGTCCTCCACCCACGTCCCGAAGAAGTAGAGCGTGAGCATGTTCCACAGCAGGTGCATGGGGTCGCCCCAGCTGTGCGTGAACTGGTAGGTGACGAGGCGCAGCAGACCGAGCCCGTACCCGTCCCACAGGCCCGACCAGGTGAGTGCGAACCACTGCGGCGTGCCGAGGGCACCCACGAGGAGCATGTTGGCCGCGAACACGGCCAGGTTGGCGACCAGCAGGCGCTTCACCGCGGGTGTCAGGCTTGGCATTCCCATGGCTGGGACTTGGTCGCGGAACGTCATGGGGTCGGTCTGGCCACCATACGCCAACCTCCCGATCGTCCCAAATCAGTCCTTGCCGCAGGTTGCTGTTGGATCCGAGGTCCGCATCGCGTCGAAGGTGCCCGACATTCTGGAGGAACCATGAACCGAACCACCATCCTGGCCAGCCTGCTCCTCGCAGGCCTGCTCCCGGCCCAGGACCCGGCCAAGGACAAGCCCAAGGCGGAGCCCGCTCCCCAGGCTGCCACCGTCCTCAAGGTAGGGTCCGAGGTGCCTGCATCCCTGTCCCTCAAGACCACCGAGGGGCGCAACGTGAAGTTCGAGGACCTGCGCGGCAGCATCGTGGTGCTGCACTTCTGGTCCGTCACGTGCCCCTGGGAGGAGCTTGCCGAACCCAAGCTCAACCAGCTCACGACCGACTTCAAGGACCAGAAGGTCGTCGTGCTCGCCATCAACTCCAACAAGGGTGAGATCGGCGACGAGCCATCTGCCGACCAGTTCAAGGACGAGAAGGCGGAGGACCGCCCCTACCCGCGGCTCCGCGCCAAGGCCAAGGAAGTCGCGATGAACCACGATGCGCTCGTGGACCACAGCGGTGACGTGGCACGGCTGTTCGCCGCCAAGACCACGCCCCACTGCTACGTCATCGACGCCAAGGGCGTGCTGCGCTACTCGGGCGCGCTCGACGACGACGGCCAGGGCAAGAAGGGCAAGGACGCGACCCCGTACGTCGCCAACGCGGTGAAGGCACTGCTCGAGGGCCGCGAGCCCGAGGTTGCCGAGACCCAGCCCTATGGTTGAAGGGTGAAGCCCAACGCGCCCCGTGCGGGCGCGGAGACCAAGGAAGGCAAGCAGGGCGGCAAGGGCAAGAAGGCGGACAAGTAGTCCGGCGGATCCCCGACCCCCGAACCCACTGCACTGGCCCGTCCGGCAACTCGCCGGGCAGGCCAGTTGCATTGCGGGCCCGCGGCCGGTCGGGAGCCGCTACAACCCGGGCATGCGAGCCCTCGCCTGCCTCCTGGTCGTCACCGGCGCGTGCGCTTCACCGACCGAGCCCACCGTCACCAGCCGCCCCAACCTCGTCGTGTTCCTCGTCGACGACCTCGGCTGGCAGGACACGAGCGTCTCGTTCGGGGGCCCGAGGACGGCACAGAACGCCCACTTCCGCACTCCTTCGCTCGAACGGTTGTGCGCCGAGGGCACGCGCTTCTCGCAGGCCTACTCCCACTGCGTCTGCAGCCCCACGCGCGTCTCGATGATGACGGGCGCAACGGCGGCCCGTCACCGTGTCACCAACTGGACGCTGCACCGCGACCGGGCCACCGATGCGGCACAGGACACGTTGGTGCTCCCCGGGTGGAACGTGAACGGCATCGGACCGGATCCTGCGACCCCGCTCAGCTTCCACGCCGAGACGCTGGCCCAGCGCTTGCGCACGGCCGGGTACCGCACCATCCACGTGGGCAAGGCACACCTAGGCGCCCAGGGCACTCCGGGCGCGGACCCGTGCAACCTCGGCTTCGACGTGAACGTGGCAGGCCATGCTGCCGGCGCGCCGGCCAGCTACCAGGGCATGGACGGCTACGCATCCAAGGGCGGGGACCCGGTGTGGGACGTGCCCGGACTCGATGCGTACCACGGCACGGACACGTTCCTCAGCGACGCGCTCACGACCGAGGCCCTGCGCGCGGTGGACGACTCGCTCGCGCAGGGCAAGCCGTTCTTCCTGCACCTCTCCCACTATGCGGTGCACACCCCGCTGCAGCCCGACGCGCGGTTCGTGGAGGGCTACCGCGCCATGGGGCTCGACGAGAAGGAGGCTCGCTACGCGGCCATGGTGGCGGGGATGGACCACTCCCTCGGGCGATTGCTCGGGTTCCTCGACGCACGCGGGCTCACGGGCAACACGGTCGTGGTGTTCACGTCCGACAACGGCGGCTTGAGTGCCACGGCACGCGGCGGCACCCCGCACGTGCACAACGCGCCGCTGCGCAGCGGCAAGGGCAGTGCCTACGAGGGCGGCACACGGGTGCCGCTTGCCGTGCGCTGGCCGGGGCGCGCCAAGCCGGGGAACCTGACCGACCAACCCGTGGTCGCCGAGGACCTGTTCGCCACGCTCTGCGAGGCAGCAGGCGCACCGACCACGTGCCCCGACGGCAGGAGCTGGCTGCCAGTGCTCGCGGGGCAGCCACTGCCACCGCGCGACCTGTTCTGGCACTACCCCAACCACTGGGGCTCGAAGGGCCCCGGGATCGGCGCCCACAGTGCCCTGCGCAGCGGCGACTCGAAGCTGGTGTGGTTCCACGCAAGCGGCCGCTTCGAGCTCTACGACCTGGCGCGCGACCCGGGCGAGCAACACGACCTCGCTGCCACCGAGCCCGAGCGCGTCGAGGCGATGCGCGCCCGCATGCGGGAGCGGCTGGCCGAGACCGGTGCCCAGCTGCCGACGCGCAAGGACGGCAAGGCCCTCACCTTGCCGTGAGGGTGCGCGTCAGGACGCCGTCTCGAGCGTGTGCCCCGGCTGGGCTGCGCCCTTCGGGGCAACGGCACCTGGCTCGGGCAACAGCTTGGCGAAGGCGCCGACGGCCAGCAGCCCTGCCTGCACGCCGTAGTAGGTCCACACGCCGGTCTTGAGACCGCCGCTGAACCCGTAGCTGTGGAGCCCGACCTCCAGCAGGTTCACGTGGAACCAGCTGAAGGCGATCACGATGCCCGTGAAGCCGGCCCATGTGTTGAACCCATGGTCCTTCACCATGCCGCTCATGCGGGCATGCAGCATCGCGAGCATGCTGAGGCAGATCATCAGGGC
Source organism: Planctomycetota bacterium (assembly GCA_041178545.1). Lineage (GTDB taxonomy): Bacteria > Planctomycetota > UBA1135 > UBA1135 > UBA2386 > JBEATZ01. The sequence goes on along the minus strand of JBEGVB010000167.1, from coordinate 86,986 downwards.
GCCGTTCTCCTTCGGGTCCCAGCCCCAGAAACGGCCCCACGAGTCCTCGGCCCAGACGCCGCCCAGGATGGTGCCCACGACGGAGAACACGAGCCCGAAGGCCGTGATCCCGTAGGTCATGCGCGTGAGCGACTTGAAGAACGCGGCATCGTGGGCGCGGACGCGCAACAGGCGGAGCAGGAGCCACAGCGTGCCCATGAACGCAGCCAGCATGCCGGCCGCGTAACCGATGTTGATGGTGGTCACGTGCGTGGCGAGCCAGAAGTTGCTGCGCAACACGGCCGGGATCTCGCGCAGCGTGTCCTTGCCGTCGCTCACCTCGTAGAGGCGCGCCAGCATCACGAACAGCGCGCCGAGGAACGGGCTCACGGAGAGGGCGAGCCGCTTGCGGTTGATCATCTCGGTCACGAGCGCGGCAAAGACACCCACGGCAGGGATGAACAGGAAGGTGTCGTAGAGGTTGGTGATCGGCGGGCGGTCGGTGATCAACACGCGGAAGGTGAGGTCCGCGACCAGGTAGCCGAGCGGCACGATGTTGACCAGCAGGGCGACCCACCAGAGCCACTTCTTGCGCGGGAACATCCAGCTGAAGCCCACCACCACCAGGCCGGTGAGGAACCAGTGCAGTGCCTTGTAGTGGTAGCCGTGCTCGTGGTAGCTGGCCTCCAGGTCCACGGCCCCGAGCTCCCCACGGCCGGAGGCCCCCTGACGGGCGAACTCCACGAACGCGAGCAGTTCCTTCTTGCGCACCGCGTCGTCGGTGGCCACGAGCGCGTTGTGCAGCACCGTGAGCATCGCCTGGTGCTGCGGCATGAGGCGTCCGCGCAACCCGTCGTCGACGAGGGCGCCGAGGGATGCCCAGCGCTTCTGCTGCTCCACCGGGGCCACGGGCGGGAACAGTGCGGGGTCCGCGTCCTGTTGCACCTCGCTCGTGAGTGCCTCGGCGATCCGCAGGATGTTGCCGCCGTTCGGGTTGGATGCGTCGTCGGCGTACTTCTTGAGCAGTTCGACGAACTCCGGCCCCTTGGCGAGGATCTGCAGCAGGGTGGCCTGCTCGGCGCCGCCGAAGACCTGGCGCAGCTCGTCCGACTGCAGCGCGAACGGTGAACGCAACAGGGTGAGGTGCTGGTGCAGGCCGTGGTACAGGTTGAGCTGGCCCGCCAGCTCGAGGATGTGCTCCTCGACCGGGGTCTGCGCACTGCGTTCCTTCTGCCGGGCCTTCTGTGCCGCGTCGAACAGCGGGTCCGCCACCTCGAGCAGCTCGCGGTAGCTGAGGTACTCGAAGTTGAAGCTCTGCTTGACGTCGCGGTCGATGCCGAGCGTGGCCATCACCGCCACGTTCTCGATGCGGAACAGCGGGTAGTTGGCAGCCTGGTCCGGGTGGAACCACACGTCCAGCAGCCACTCCACCGGGCCCAGGGTCTCGTTGCGGTCCGCGAGCTTCATGTCGCGGCGGCCGTGCACCTTGTAGAGGTCGTAGGCTGCGACGGCAGCCAGCGGCTTGACGCGGCCGTCGTCCTGCACGGGCAAGCGCGCCACGGCAGCGACCAGTTCCGGGTCCCATGCGTCCCGGCGGTGCGGGCTGTCGGCCTGCTGTGCGCACAGCGTGCCGACGAGGGCGAGGAACGATGCGAGGAGGCGGATCATGCTGCGGCTCCCTTGGCGTGGGCGGCCTTGAGGTTCTCGGAGCGGATGTAGTTGAGCAGCTTGCGCAGGAAGTGGACGGTCATGCCGATACCGATCACCGCGCAGGCCACGATCGACCAGCGGTCCGACGGGTTGCGGGCCACCTCGAACTGGCTGAAGTAGGGCGGCCCGCCGCGCTCAGGTCCCCAGCTCGCCTGGTACAGGACGAAGCCGTCCTTGCGCAGCGGGGCGTTCATGTAGATGTGGGACGACTCGGTGTTGCCATCCTCGTCGCGGACCGTGACGTAGCTGCTGAACTCCTTGGGCAGCTCGGTGCCGGGGTAGGTCACCCGGACGAAACGGTCGAGCTTGACGCTGAACGGCAGGTCCTGGGTCACACGGCGCAGGTCGATGCCCCACCGCGTGCCGTCCACCTCGAAGGTGAAGGGCTGCCGCCGCTGGTCGCGGGACAGGCCCCAGAGGACGGCCTCGGCGAGGACCTGGTTGCTGGCGGTGCCGCGGATCGTCGCATAGCAGCCGGCGATGTTGCGCTCGCGCTCCGGCGCCTGCGCGTCCACCTGCAGGAACACGCCGTTCACCACTGGCATGGTCGTCTGGACCATCGGCCCCTTGGGCAACGGCGTCGTGTTCTCGTGGAAGTGGCGGATCTCGACGGCAAACGGCAGGTCGGGGGCACCCACGACCGCGGGCACCACCCCCATTGCCTGCTTGAAGGCGGCAGCCGGGACCACGCGCTCGCGCACCGTGTCCCCCTTCTGCTCGTACAGCGCGATCTCCCAGTCGTGGAAGCTCACGAAGCTGGCACCCTGCTGCTTCTCGTAGAGGGTGAGGTGCCCACTCGTGGAGTAGTGCATCTTCACGAATCCCTGCAGGAAGAGCATGGCGATGCCCAGGTGCGTGACGAGGATGCCTGCGTTGCGCCAGTTCCACCGCATGCGGGCAATGCCGCCCAGCAGCAGGTTGATGCACATGAGCGCCATCACCGGGTAGGCGCCGGGGATGCGCAGCAGGCCGCCGAGGATCGGCACGAACCAACCCTCGAAGTAGATCTGCTGAGTCCGGAAGAGGCCGAGCTCGACCTGCGCCAACGTGCCGAGCCAGGTCAGGATGCCGAGGTAGACGACCAGCACCACGGCGAGTTCGAGCGAACTCAGCAGCGCGAACACCGAGCCGAGCAGGCTGCGGGACGCGGGGGCGGGGGCGGACACTGCGGTTGCCGTGGCACTCATGTCACTGCTGCTCCAGTCCGGCACAGAACGCGAGGAAGGCCTGCTTCTGCGCGGCCACCGTGGCCGCGGGCCCCACCATCTTCGCGAACACGACGCCCGTGCCCTGCTTCTGGGCCGCCACCAGCATGCCTGCGTCCTTGAGTTCGCCGCTCATGCCGCGCCACTCACCCTGCAGCTCGAGCAACACGGCCTCGGCCCCGAGCATCGGGACCTTGGGCAGCGCGTCCCGCTCCGCTGCCGTCATGGCCTGCAAGCCCATCTCCCCGCGCCAGACGTCGAGCAGGGCTGCGAGGTCACCGCCGATGCGCCCGAGGTAGGCCTCGGTCTTCTCGCCGGCTTGGTAGCGCAACAACCGCATCCCGGTGCCGGCCTGGGACTGCCATCCCTGGGGCACCACGGCTGCGGAGAACTCGGTGAACCCCTGCGGCACGGCGGGCGCGGGCTGGGCCACGCCCGAGTGCACCGCGTCCTTCGGTGCCTGCGGCTCTGCAGGCTGCGGGGCGGTGGTGGTCTCTGCAGGCGCGGCACCAGCCGGCCGCGGCTCGATGGCAGATGCCACGCGCAGGAAGGACTCCTTCTCGCGCAGCACGATGTCGGCAGGCCCGGTGAGCTTGAGCGTGTCCACGCGGTCGCCCTCGGCACTGATCAGGCCCAGCATGGCGTAGTCGTTCTTGGGGCCCGAACGGCTCTGGAACGTGCCCTGGAGCTCCACGAACTTGGCGGGCTTGCCCATCAGCGGGTGCACCGGCAGCGCCTCGATCTGCTCGTGGGTGAGTGCGGACTGGCCGAACTGGCTGTTGACCCAACGGTTGAGGTTGGGGTCGCGGCCGCCGCCCACCGACACCGTCAGGTAGCACTCGGCCTCGGGGGAACCACCCACCTGCCAGAGCATGTGGCGGAAGCTCGAGGGGTTGGGAGGCATCTCGGTCCAGCCCGCGGGCGTGGGTGCCTGGTAGCCGGGTGCAGCGCCCGTCGCGGTGCCCGCGCCACGCATGGACATGTCCGGCAGCATGAGGCGGGTCTTGTCGTCGACGCCCCACACGATCGGCCGCTTCTCGGCAGGAACCTCGCGGGGCGCACTGAGGGCGGGCACCTCCTTCGAGCAGCCACCTAGGAGCAGGAGCAGGACCGGCGCGAGCAAGCCGCAGCCGGCAGGGGGTCGGCAGTTCATGGGTTGCGCAGGATATAGGACGAATGCCAAGGCGAAGATGGGTAACAGGGCGGAGTCCACCCGGGTCCCGCAGGGCTCGAGGGTCAGGGCCCCACTGACGCACGGGCCCCAGCGGTGCTCCGCGGTCCCGCCGGGTGGGCGGGGTCAGGCCTTGCGGGTGAGCACGAAGTCGGCGAGGCGCTGCATGGCAGCACGCGCAGGCCCCTCCGGCATGGCGGCGAGACAGGCCTTGGCCTTGGCGATGCGGCGGTGGGCCTCGTCCATGGCATAGGCGATCGCGTGCTCCAGCGGGAACGAGGCGCGCAGGCGCCGCAGGGCCTCGGCCTCCGGCTGGCCCATGAGCCCGCGCAGCCGTTCGACACCGTTGTCGGTGCGCTGCAGCAGGTAGAGCAGGGGCAGGGTGAGCTTGCCCTTGGAGAGGTCGGTGCCCAGGGACTTGCCCACCACCGACTCGTCGCCGTCGAGGTCGAGGCAGTCGTCCACGATCTGGAAGGCGATGCCGAGCTCCATGCCGTACTCCTCCATGGCACGGAGGCGCGCGTCCGAGGCCCCCACGTAGTGGGCACCGAGCCGGCACGCAGCGGCATAGAGGCTCGCGGTCTTCTCCGCGATCACCTCGAAGTAGCGGTCCTCCGTCCACTGGAAGTCGAAACGGTGCAGCCCTTGTGTGATCTCGCCCTGGCAGATGACGCGCACGGTCTCTGCGAGCCAGCGGGCACAGGCCGGGTCGTCCATCTGCACGGCCATGTGGAAGGCCTTGGCATAGACGTAGTCGCCCAGGAGCACCGCGGCCTCGATGCCGTGCACGGCGTTGACCGTGCCCACGCGCCGGCGGAGCGCCGCACCGTCGAGCACGTCGTCGTGCACGAGCGTGGCGGTGTGCAGCAACTCCACCACCTTGGCCACCTGCATGTGCTCCGCTGGCAGGTCCTCGGCGCGGTCGGCACCGCGGACGGCCATGCCGGCGAGGAAGACCAGCGCCGGGCGCAGCTGCTTGCCGCGGTAGGCGCCGACCATCTCCACCATCGGCAGCATCTCCTCGTGGCCCGGTGCGATGTCGGCCATCAGCTCGCGGTTCATCCGCTCGAGCTGGGGACGCACCATGGCGGTCAAGTCGAAGATGGGGACGGTTTCGGTCACGGCAGGATGGGACTGCGGTCCGGGGTGCGGGCGTCGGTCAGCGCGAGTCGTTGCCGTCACCCTTGATCTGGGAGGCCTCGTCCTTGCCCTCGCCGTCCTTCAGCCCCTTCTTGAAGCCGGAGATGGACGAGCCAAGGGACCGGGCGATGCCGGGCAGCCGGTTGCCGAACAGGAGCAGGGCCACCACCAGGACGGCGATGATCTCCCAGTGATTGAGGAACGCGAACATCAGTGCCTCGGTGTGGGTCTCAGTGCCCCCGGGCCGGGAGCGGGCGGGAATCGTCGACCATCCCCGTGCTCAACGCCAGTGGCGGCAGGTCATTTCCAAGGGTTTCACGAAGGCTTGGCTGCACCTGCGCCGGGTCCCGCACGGAGCCAGGAACGCCACGCTTCCGGTGCCGTGCCGAGGTCCTGTCCGGTGACACGGACGAGATGGCCGTGGCTGGTGGCGCGGATCGCCGGGTCCGGGCTGTCGAGCGCCGCCACCAGCAGTTCCACGGCCTCCCGACGGGAACCCTCCATGCCGCCCTCCGCTTCCTGCTTGCGGGCCCGGTGGAACTCCTGGAAGGACTGCAGCACGCCTGCAAACGCGTTGTCCAGCCGCTGCTGGTGCGCGAGCAGGGCCAGCACCTGGACCGCCAGCACGGCCACACAGACGCGCAGCAGCCCGTCCGCGGGCAGGCCGAGGGTCCGCAACAGGCCTGCGGCCCACGGCAGCATCGGCTCCAGCAGCACGAGGCCGGCCACGGCGAGGGTCAACAGGGAGGACCAGCGTACCAGCCCCATGTCAGGCCCTCCCGGAGGCCTCGGTCCGTGCCCGCTCACGCACGGACGCCGAGCACCTTGGCCATCGTGGCGCCGAGGACCGAGGGCGTGTCGCAGACATGGACCCCGGCGCGCGCCATGGCAGCCTTCTTGTCCTTCGCCGTGCCCTTGCCGCCGCTGATGATCGCACCAGCGTGGCCCATGCGCTTCCCGGGGGGCGCGGTGGCACCGGCAATGAAGCCAACGACAGGCTTCTTGACGTACTGCTTGAGGAACTCGCAGGCCTCCTCCTCCGCCGTGCCGCCGATCTCGCCGATCATGATGATGCCCTCGGTCTGGGGATCGTCCTGGAACAGCTTGAGGCAGTCGGTGAAGTCCAGACCCTTGATGGGGTCGCCGCCGATGCCGATCGAGGTCGACTGGCCGAGCCCCACGGTGGTGAGCTGCCAGACGGCCTCGTAGGTGAGCGTGCCGGAACGCGACACGACGCCCACGCGGCCGGGCTTGTGGATGTAGGCCGGCATGATGCCGATCTTGCAGCCGCTCTTCTCGGTGACCGGCGTGATGATGCCGGGGCAATTGGGACCGATCAGGCGCGTCTTGCTGCCCTGCGCGAAGTTCTTGACCAGCGCCATGTCCGCCACCGGGATGCCCTCGGTGATCGTCACGACGAGGTCCAGGCCCGCGTCGACGCCCTCGCAGATCGCGTCCGCCGCGAACGCAGCGGGCACGTAGATCATCGACACCGTGGCGCCAGTGGCCTTCACGGCCTCGCGCACCGTGTCGAACACGGGCACGCCCTCGACCACCTGCCCACCCTTGCCGGGGGTCACACCGCCCACGACCTTGGTGCCGTAGGCGAGCGCGTTCTTGGTGTGGAACAGGCCGGCATCACCGGTGATGCCCTGGCAGAGGATCTTGGTCTCTCCGTTGACGAGTACGCTCATGGTTGGACTCCTTGGGGCTCAGCGCGCGGCCTTGACGATCTTCTCCGCGGCCTCGTCGAGCGAGGTCGCGGTCTGGAGGTTGAGGCCCGACTCGGCGAGCAGCTTGCGGCCCTGCTCGACGTTGGTGCCCTCGAGGCGCACGACCAGCGGCACGCCCAGCTTCACGTCGCGCGCCGCGGCGATCACGCCCTCGGCGATGACGTCGCACTTCATGATGCCGCCGAAGATGTTGACGAGGATCCCCTTCACGTTGGGGTCGCTCAGCAGGATCTTGAACGCGTTGGTGACCTGCTGCTTGTTCGCGCCGCCGCCCACGTCGAGGAAGTTGGCCGGCATGCCGCCCTTGAGCTGGATGACGTCCATCGTGGCCATCGCGAGGCCCGCGCCGTTGACGAGGCAGCCGATGTTGCCGGAGAGGGCGATGTAGTTGAGGTCGAACTTCTTCGCCTCGACCTCCTTCGGGTCCTCCTCGTTGGTGTCGCGCATCGCCTGCACCTCGGGGTGACGGAAGAGGGCGTTGTCGTCGAAGCTCATCTTGGCGTCGAGCGCCTTCACCATGCCGTCCTTGGTGGTGATGAGCGGGTTGACCTCGGCAAGGGAGCAGTCGAGCTCCATGAAGGCCTTCACCAGCGAGGCAATCAGCTTGCTGCCGGCCTTGGCCTGCTCGCCGGCGAGGCCGAGGTGCTTGCAGAGCGCACGCAGTTGGAAGGGCATCACGCCCTTGACCGGGTGGATGCGGTGGCGGGCGATGGCCTCGGGCTTGTGGGCCGCGAGTTCCTCGATGTCCATGCCACCCTCCTTGGCCGCGATCACGACCGGCGCCTGGGCGCCGCGGTCCATGACCACCGCCAGGTACATCTCGCGGTCGATGTCCGAGCCGGCCTCGACGTAGATCGTGTTCACCACGCGGCCCTCGGGCCCGGTCTGGTGCGTCACCAGCGCCTTGCCGAACAGTCCCTGCGCGACGGCCTTGGCGTCTGCCGCCGACCGCACGAGCTTGACCCCGCCGGCCTTGCCGCGACCGCCTGCATGGATCTGGACCTTGACCACGGCGAGGGGCTCGCCGAGGTCCGTGAAGGCCTTGGCGACCTGGTCCGGGTTGGTGCAGGGAATGCCCTTGGAGACGGGCACGCCATACTTCGCCAGCAACTGCTTGGCCTGGTACTCGTGGATGTTCATGGCTTCTGGGGGCGAGGAGGCTAGCGATGCCGCCCGCGCGGGCCAGAGGACAGGGTGGTTTTCTGCGCGCACGGCCAACAGGTCGCGGAAATCGGTCTGCCGGGTCGCTACCTTTTCCGCCCGTGTCGAACGGCATTCTCGTCTACCAGCAGATCCGGCAGCTGATCGAGCAGGGGGCCATCGCCAGCACCCCGGCCATCGCGGCGAGCCAGATCCAGCCCAGCTCCCTCGACCTGCGTCTCGCCACCCGCGGTTACCGCGTGCGGTCCGGCTTCCTGCCGGAGAACGTGCGCGTGGCCGACCGGCTGGAGCAGATGACGCTCTATGCCTTCGACCTCACCGACGGTGCGGTCCTGGAGAAGGGCCACTGCTACATCATCCCGCTCCTCGAGCGCATCGAGAAGCCGCTCCCCTACCTCGCGCGCGCGAACCCCAAGTCCTCGACCGGACGACTCGACCTCTTCACCCGCGTGCTCGCAGACCGATGCGGCCGCTTCGAGACGGTTCCCGAGGGCTACACGGGCCCCCTCTACCTCGAGGTCGTGCCGCGCAGTTTCCCGGTGCGCGTCCGCACCGGGCTGTCGCTTTGCCAGATCCGTTTCAGCCAGGGCCAGTCCCAGCTCACCGATGCCGAGCTGCTCGCCGAGTACGCGCGCGGCCCGCTACTGTTCGACGACCAAGGCAGGCCGCTGCCCATCGAGAAGGTCAAGATCGACAACGGCCTGTGCATGGGCGTGGCCATCAAGCGCGACCGCGACATCCAGGGACCGACCGGGTACGTGGCACGTCGCTACACCGGCGTGGTCGACATGGCCCAGGAGGCGGCGCACGACTGGGACAGCTTCTTCGAGGCGATCCACGAGCCGCGCGAGGGCCACTACATCGTCGAGCCCGAGGAGTTCTACATCTTCGCCTCCAAGGAGCGCATCCGCGTGCCGCGCCACCTCGCGGCCGAGATGGTTGCCTACGACGTCGGCATCGGCGAGCTCCGCACCAACTACGCAGGCTTCTTCGACAACGGGTTCGGTGGCGACAAGGGCACGCGTGCCGTGCTCGAGGTGCGGCCCCACGACGTGCCGTTCCTGCTGGAGGACGGCCAGGTCTTCTTCAAGCTCGCCTTCTTCCACACGCTTGCCGACCCGGAGGTCGCCTACGGCGACCGCAGGCTGAGCTCCCACTACCAGGGCCAGGGCCTCAAGCTCAGCAAGCACTTCCGCAGCTGACCCCAGTCAGCCCTGCGCGGGCGGTTCAGAGCACGGTGACCTGGACCGAGTTGGTGAGCCGCAGCGTGCTGCCCGTCTCCACCACCACCGCCTGCAGGAAGAGGTCGACGCCGCTCAGGGCCGGGAGCGCCGGCACGGCGACCTGGGTGGACGCACTGCCACCCACGAGCGGCACGAAGCCCAGCGTGTCGAGAGTGGCCGTGTCCAGGTGCAGGGGACGGTTGAAGCCGAGAGCCGTGCTGCCGGTGCCGAAGGCGAAGCAGAGCACGGCACCGATCCCGTTGGCCGTCACGTCGAGCCGGACCGAGCCACCGGGCACCACGTCGGGTGCCGAGGGCAGCAGTCCGTCGACGGCACCCAGTGCGCGCAGCATCGCCTCGAGGTCTGCGCGCCTGCCGATCGCGTCGGGAGTCGAGGGCCCGTGTGCACGCAGCAGCTGGAGCACCTCGGTCGAGGTCAGGCTGCGGCCCAGTTGCTGCCGCGCTGCGCCCTGCAGTGCGGTGACCACACCGGTGACGATGGGCGTCGAGGCCGACGTTCCCGCGAAGCCGGCGGTGTAGCTCTGCCGCCAGTCGTTGTTGGGCAGGAACATGGTCCCGTACCCGGCGGCAACGATGTTCTCGCCCCAGCCGTTCACGTCCACGCGCGACCCGTAGTTGGAGTAGCTGGCGCGCACCAGCGGGCCGTCCACGGTGGCACCGACGAAGATGGCACCCGAGTCGCGGTAGCCGCGATCGAAGCGCCGCAGGTGTCGCGGGTCGTCGAGGCTGCGGCGGCCGTTGGCGGCACTCGCCACGACGATGGCTCCCAGCGACGTGACCGTGCGCACGGCATCGTACTCGGACTGGAAGTACTCGACCGGCACCCAGTCGTCGTTGGCGACCTGGGCCAGCAGGAACTGCAGCACCATCATCACCACGCCGCCTGGAGGGCAGTTGAGCGCTGCGAGCACGAGCGAGTTGGCGGTGCCGCCGTTGACGGTGAGGGAGACGAAGCGGAGGTCGGCCTCGTCGACGATGCCGCTGACGCCGAACTGGTCGCGGTCCGCCGCGAGCAGCGACGAGCCGGCGATCCCGTGGTTGCCGGTGCCTAGGTTGCCGGGAGGCACGTTGCCGAGGAACTGCGCGGGCCGCACCTGCGACACGTCCTCGTGGTCCAGGATCCAGTCCTCCTCCACCATCACGAGCCGCACCCCGCGACCGCGCGCACCGAGCACGCCGTGCACCGGCGTGATGCCGTGGCCGGTGGGTGCCGCACCGAGATGCCGCTGGAGCGATGCGTACGAGGGTGTCACCGGCGGGACGTCGCCGGGCAACGGCACTGCCGCGGCCGAACCGTGCGGGATCGGCTCACGGTACGCGTGCGTCACCTCGGGGCGCGCGAGGAGTTCGCTGCAGATCCGCTCGGCCTCGCGCTGGTCCATGCAGCGGACCCGGAACCAGTTGGCGAGTCGCCCGGGACGGTCGCGCTCTGCAAGCGTCGCGCATGCGTGCGCGTGCCACGCGTCGAGTACGTCGACGGGGGCCGCCGTGACGAGGCGTTCCCACCTGCCGCCCACAGCCGCCAGCGCGTCGGCAGCTGCCCCGCGCAGGAACACCGGCCTGCCGTCCTCGACACGCAACTCCAGCGCGTCGTGCACCTTGACCAGCACGCGGTCGAGCCATGCCGTGGGCAGCTGCGGCCCACAGGTCTCGGCATCCTGCTGCACGTGCTGCGCACGGAGGCACAGGCCCCCGGTGGCCAGGGCCAGCAGCACGAGGAGACGTCGCAGCATGCGTCCGAGTGTACCCGGCGGGCCCGGGCTGCCGAGGTCCCCGTCCCGGGCCAGGCCCGCCCATGGCATGGGCGCGGCCGGGCGCTCAGCGCAGCGGCTCGTCCAGCACGGGGTACTCGCGCCACAGGTGGAAGTCGAAGTGCCACCACTCGGACTCGAACACCGAGAACCCGTGCGGCTCCATGGCGGCGCGCAACAGCTCGCGGTACCAGCGCTGGCGGGCGGTGCCGCCCGGGTGGTCCGCATGGGCCCGGTCGGTGAACTCGTCGAAGTCACTGGGCATGTCGACCAGCTGGCCCGTGCGAAGGTCGCACAGGCCCACGTCGACGGCACAGCCCCGGTTGTGCCGCGAGCCGTTGGCGGGGTCCGCCACGAACTCGCGCAGCGCGGGCGGCGTGGCCTCCCAGAACAGCTTGGTCACGCGCCACGGGCGGTACCCGTCGAACACGCACAGCCCGAGGCCGTGCGGGGCCAGGGAACGGTGGGCCGCGAGCAGCGCCTCGGCAGCGGGCCGCTGCAGCATGGCTGCAGGGGTGTCGTAGACCGGCGTGCCGAGGAAGTTGTCGTCGGTTGCGTACCGCACGTCGAAGCTCAGGGTCGGGTCGAGGGCCCGGAGGTCGACGAGTTCGCTCGTACGCAGGCCGGCTGGCTGCACGGGTGGCACCGCCGTGCGGATCTCCTCGCGGATTGCGGCAACCGGTCGCAACGGCGTGATGCGGAACTTGCGGACCTCGGGCTCGGGGCGGCGTGGGTACCGGACCCCGCCGAGTTGCAGCGCCACCACCGCACCCTTCGTGTCGCGCTGGAACGCGAGTTCCTCGCCGTCGCGCGATCCTCCCACCAGCCGGAACAGGTCCGGACCGGACGGGACCGGCTGCGCGCGCTCGGCCCACTCGACCACGACGTGCAGGCGACCTGCGTCCTCGAGGACCAGCAAGGTGTCGTGCTCCCACCCGTATGCGCCCAGCAACGGCTTGAGATCGGCAGGCGCGTCGGGCGGTGCGGCCAGCGGCTCGCGCAGCCAGTCCTTCCCGCGGGACCGGATGGTGGTTTCGTCCATGGGTTCGAGGGCCTCCTTGGCCTGGGGTTCGCAGCCTTCGCCAGTGAGCCTGCTGCCGCGCCAGCGGAGAGGCTGCGGCACGCCGTTGCGCGGGTCCAGCACGAGTTCGCCGCCGCGCTCGCGCAGGTCGAACCAGTCGTCCCCGCACCGGTACCGGCCAGCAACGTGGCGTGCGCCAGCGACGCCCACAGGACGCAGGTCCGCAGACGTCTCCAGCGGCCTGCCGGCCCGCAACGCGAGCAGTCCTTGCAGGGCACGCATGGCGAGGGCGCGAGCAGGACCTGCCGACCGGGTGCGCGCGACCACGACGGCAACCGCGAGACCGCGGGCGGGCAGGGCAACCAACAGCGACGTGGTGCCGGGACCGTCGCCCCCGGCGACGACCCCCGATGGTTCGTCGAGCCACGATTCGGTGAACCCGAGTGCACGCAGTCCCTCCGGGGCCTGCTGCGCCACGGCCCCGGGCAACCACGCTCCGGCAAGCCGAGCCAGGTCGTCGACGCTGGACTGCAGCCGGTCCAGGGGTCCGCCCACGCCAGGTGGCGCCACCAGGCGCCGCCCGTCGAGGCTCCACACCAGCCCGAGGGCCGGCACTGCAGGCGGCTGGTGTTCGCACGAGGTGTTGCGCAGGCCTGCAGGCTCGAACACGAGCTCGCGCAGTGCCGTCCCGAGGGGACCGCCGTGCGCAGCAGCCATTGCGGCAGCAGCCACTGCGATGCCTGCACGGGACTCCTTGATCCGCGTGCCGGGGCCGTCCACCAGCCGGGTGCTGGCGAGGGACGCCACCAGGGCGTCTAGCCCGGGGGCGGTGGGGTCCGCCGCGTGTCCCACCGGGGCCTCGCGCACCAGACCTGCGCGGTGCGACAGCAGCTGGCGAACGGTGACGGCACCGGCGCCCTCACCCACGGGCGCGAACGACGGCAAGAGGCCAACCACTGGCCTGTCGAGGTCGAGTTGGCCGCGCCCCGCGAGCGCGATCGCCGCACTCGCGACGAAGAGCCCGCCCAGTCCGGCAACCCGGTGCACCGTTGCCCCGCTGGCAGCACGCGTGCGCGCCTCGTCCTCGAAGCCGCACCCCACGGACCACGATGCACCGGCCGTGCTGCCCGGCACGCGGTCCACGACCGCGATGCACACCGATGGCGCGCCTTGTTCCAGCTGCACCCGTGCGGCGAGCCGCTCGAGCTCGGCGCGCAATGCCGCATGGCCCGCGCCCGACTGGGCACGGACCACGGCACATGCGAGAACCACGGCAAGCAACAGCCTCATGCCGTGGTCTCAGTTGAAGCCGATGGATTCCTCGCCGGCGATGCGCTGCTTGCGGGCCGGGTCGGCGCCGCCGGCACCCGCACCCACGGCGCCGCCTTCCTTGAAGGTGTCGACCTCCTGGAGCGAGACCGCGATCCGGGAGCTCACACCGCGGCGCTGCATCGTGATGCCGTAGAGCACCTGGCACTCGGCCATGGTGCGCTTGTGGTGCGTCACGATGCAGAACTGCGTCCCGCTGATGAAGTCGCGGAGCACGCGCAGGAAGCGCTCGACGTTCGTCTCGTCGAGGGCGGCGTCCACCTCGTCGAGGATGCAGAAGGGCGACGGGCGCACCTTGAAGAGCGCGAAGAGGATCGCCACCGCAGTGAGGGACTTCTCGCCACCGGAGAGCAGGTTGATCGACTGCAACTGCTTGCCGGGCGGCTGCGCCACGATCTCGATGCCGGCCTCCATCGAGTCCTCGATGGTGGTCAGGTGCATGTCGGCCTTGCCGCCCTGGAAGAGCTTGCGGAAGATCTCCTGGAAGTTCTTCCGCGCCTCGGCAAAGGTCTGTTCGAAGAGCGTCTTGGACTCCGCCTCCAGCTTGCGCAAGGTCTCCATCAGGGCCTTGCGGGCCTCCTTGAGGTCGGCGACCTCCTGCTCCAGCGTGGAGAACTGGCCTTCCTCGTCCTCGAGCTCCTTGACGGCATCGAGGTTGACCGCACCGAGGCGGTCCTTCTGCGACTGCAGTACCTGGACCTCCTTGCGAGCCTCCGTCAGGTCGAAGGTCTCGTCCTCCCAGAGCCGCTTGAGCTCGGTCCACTCGGACACGCGGCCCGGCGGCAGGGACGGCCCCTGCAACTCCTCCACGGTGCCGAGGGCCGGCACCGGTCCCTCGAAGGACTCGGGGTCCACCAGGCCGATGCCCTCGACCTCGCCGAGACAGCGGCGGAGCTCGATGCCGGTCTCCTCGACCAGACGCTCCTCCAAACGGGCAAAACGGTGCTCTGCGTCGGCCATCTGCAGGCGCAGGTGGTTGGTCTCCTCACCCACCTGAAGGCGACGGCGCTCACAGTCCTGACGCGCCTGCTGGCGCACGTTGCGGTCCTGGCGCGCCGCCTCGACCGCGGCTGCCGCAGCATCGCGTTCGCCCTCCCGGCTGGCGATCCGGGTCTCCAGGTCCACCATGTGCTCGGACAGGTGCGCAACCTCCTCCGTGGCACGTTGGGCGGCCAGCTCGGTGGCCTGCACGCGGTCGGCGAGTTCCTCCAGTGCGCGCTCGAGGTCGGCAAGCCCTTCCTCGTGCACCCGGATCGAACGCACCAGTCCCTCTCGCGCCGTGGTCGCCTGGGCCTGCTGCAACCGCAGGTCCTGCTCCATGCGGCTCAGCTCGTCCACCGACACCTGCGCGGTCTCGATGGCGGTGCCGAGCCCCTCCTCGCGTGCAGTGCACTCGGTCTCGCGCTCGGACACCGACTCCAGCACGAGGTTCTGGCGATCCAGCTCGGCGGTGGCGGCCTCCATGGCCGTCCCCAGCTGACCGTCCTCCGCCTCCAGCTCGCCGCGCTCCCGCGCGAGGTCCGAGAGGCGAGCAGCGCAACGACTCACCTGCGCCGACTGCTCGCTGTGGCGACGGCGCGTGATGCCGAGCGAGTCCCCCAGCTGGCGGAGCTCGAGCTTCAGGCGCTCGACGCGGGCCGTGGCCTTCTCGCGGCCGCCCTGCAGCGTGGCGAGCCTCGCCTCGACGGCTGCTGCCTGCTCGGTGAGGCGCTGGATCTGCGACCGACGCACGACGAGACCCGAGTGGCCCTCGGCTGCCGCGCCGCCTTCCATCCTGGGACCGCACAGCAACGTGCCGTCGGGCGTGACGAAGCAGAGGTCTGCGCGCCGCGGGTCCGCGGCGGCAATCGAGTCGACGAGCACCACGCCACGCAGCAGCCAGCCGAGGAGCCTGCGGCTCACCGGCGATGACTCGAGTGGCCGGACCAGGTCGACCAGCATGCGGGCACCCTCCGGCAGCGGCAGTGCGCTCGGTGCCTCGTGGTCCGCGGTGAACTCCTCCTCAACCAGCAACAGGACACGGCCGAGCCGCGCCTCCACCAGCTGCTGCACGATCGCGTCGGCGTGGGCACGGGTGTCCACGACGAGTGCCTGCACGTGGTGGCCGAGAGCGGCCTCCAACGCGGCACTGTGGGCAAGGTCGATCTCCAGCAGGTCGAGCAACCTGCCGCGGAGGCCCTCGGGCTTGCTCTGCAGCACGTGCCTCGGCGCCTGGTCGAGACCCTCCATGTGGGCCTCCATCGCAGTGAGCGCCTGCTGGCGGCCCTGCACCTCGACAAGTTCCCTGCGGATCGCGCCTTCCTCGTTCGCCAACTCGGCAGCCGCGGCGTCCGCCTCGCCAAGGTCTGCCATCGCGCGCTGCTCACGCTCCGTGAGGATGCGCTCGGTGACGGCAAGCTCGGCCATCTCGGACTCGCGGCTGGCGCGCTCCGACTCGAGCCGCGAGCTCTCGCCTGCAAGGGTGGCAAAGCGCTCGCCCAACCGTCCACGACGGGTGCGCGCGTTGTCCAACCGGGTCTGCTGCTCGTGCGCTGCATTGCGCGCACGCGAACGCTCGTGGACGAGCCCGAGCATCTCCTGGCGCAGCGCCTCCCGCTGCGCACCCAGTGCCTTGAGCTGCTGCTGCGCGGCCGAGACCTCGGCGCGGCGCTGTTCCAGCTCGCGGTGCATCTCGATGAGGCGTGCCTCGGTGGACGCGAGTTGCTCGCGCGCCCCGTCGAGACCCGACTGGCGCTCCAGCTGCTGCTCGGCAAGCGTGCGACCGCGGTCGCGCAGCCGGCTGGACTCGGCGGTGTTCTCGCTGGCACGCTGCTGCTGGGAACGCAGCCGCTCGGTCACCGTCGCGAGCTCGGATCGCAGCTCTCCCACCGCGGCCTGGTGGCCGGCGAGGGCCGCTTCCGCGGCGGCAATGGTCTCGTCCGCCTCCAGCACCCGGGCCGCAGCCGCCTCGCCCTGCTCCTCCGCAGTGGCGAGCAGCACCTGCAGCTCGGTCATGCGGGCAACCTGCTCGTCGATCACGACGCGCAGTTGCCGGCCGTCGACCACTGCGAGCGCACTGCGCAGGTCCCGCAGGGCGGCCTGCAGCTCCTGCCAGCGGCGCGCCTTGCCGGCCTGGATGCGCAGGCTGCGGATGCGGCGCGAGCGCTCCTCGAGCAGGTCGGTGATGCGCGCGAGGTTCTGGTCGGTGCGCTCCAGCTTGCGGAGCGCCTCCTTCTTCTGGATCTTGAACCGGGCGACGCCTGCTGCCTCCTCGAAGATCGCGCGGCGCGCGTCCGGGTTGGCGGACAACACCGCGTCGATGCGGCCCTGCTCCATCACGGAGTAGCCGCTGGTGCCGAGACCGGTGTCCAGCAGCACGTCGCGCACGTCCTTGAGGCGGACTTCCTGCCCGTTGAGGAGGTACGCAGACTCCTTGTCGAGCGTGAGCCGGCGGCCGATGTCGACCTCGTTGCGCTCACCGAAACGGCCGGTCGGGTCCTCGAAGGTCATGATGACCTCCGCCATGCCCATCGCCTCGCGGCCCTCTGCGCCCTTGAAGATGACGTCCGTCATCTCGTTGCCGCGCAGGCTCTTGGCGCGCTGGTCGCCCAGCACCCACTTGATGGCGTCGACGACGTTCGACTTGCCGCAGCCGTTCGGGCCGATGATGCCCGTGAGCCGGTTGTCGAACTCGAACTCGGTTCGGTCCGCGAAGGACTTGAAGCCGCGGCAGACGAGTCGCTTGAGCCTCATGGTCAATCCTTGGGCAGACGGTTCGTGGCGACCATGCCTTCACCGTGAAGGGACATGGCGGCGCCGAGGAAGGCAGGACCCTCGACATGGAGGGATCGGCCCAGCGTAGCAAGGCTGTTGCGCCTGCGCTGGCGCTCCACGCCCATCGCGCCGTACGCAGCAGCGGCAGCGGCCTGGCCGGTGGCGACGAGGACGTTCTGCACCGCGTCCGCGAGCTCGGTGGTGCTCATCGGGCCGATGTTGCGGCCGAGCGCCAAGGCAGCGTCACGACGTGCGCGCACGCCGTGGACGACCGCGTTCGCGATCTCCAGCGCGCGCCAGTCCTCGTTCACACCGACGCTGCAGAGCGCCTGGTGGACAGACCTTGCCAGTTTCGTCGTGCGCAACCACTCGGTACGTCCGTCGCGCTTCTCAACCAGATGCTCCGCCCGCCTCTTCATGGATCCCGCCCTTCTGCCGCTTCTCGAGCATCGGCTTCAGCTCGTCCAGGAACTGGCTCACGTCCTTGAACTCGCGGTACACCGATGCAAACCGCACGTACGCAACCTGGTCGAGTGCGCGCAGCTCCTGCATGATGAGGTTGCCGATGACCTTGCTCGGCACCTCCTTGTCGAAGGCCTCCATGCACTGCTGCTCGACCCGATCCGCGATCGCCTCCAACTGCTCGACGGACACGGGCCGCTTCTCGCAGGCCCGCAACATCCCACCGAGCACCTTGGCGCGATCGAATGCCGTGCGCTCCCCGTTCTTCTTCACCACGCGGAGTGGTGCCGTCTCGACCCGTTCATAGGTCGTGTAGCGACGATCGCAGTCGGCGCACACCCGACGCCGCCGGATGGCGAAGCCATCCGCACTGGCGCGGGAGTCGATGACGCGGTCGTTGTCGGCCTTGCAGTAGGGGCAGCGCATGGCAGAGCCATTGCCGCAGTGCGGTCCACCGACTGACCTCGGTGACGCAACAGCATCTGCGACGGGCGGACCTTAGCGCCACAAGCCGTTGTGTGTCAAAGGCTCACGACGACCTATTTGCCGAGACAGAAGCGCCCGAAGATGCGGTCGAGCAGGAGTTCCGGGGAGTGGGTCCCGCCGATGCCATCGAGGACCTGCAGCGCGGTGCGCAGCTCCAGTGCCGCGACCTCCGGGGCACCGACAGACGCGCCGAGGGCCCGGGCCAACGCACCCGCAGACTCCTCCAGTGCCTCGCGCAGGGGGGCCAGTGCGGCACTGCTGCCAGAACCAGAGAGCCGCTCCAGCCATCCCCGCAATGCAGGGATGCCAGTGCCCGTGGTCGTGCTCACGAGGAAGGTCGGGACCGGCTCGAGTCCTGCGGGAGCCGACCAGCCAGCGACCACGTCGGCGCGGGTCGCCACCACGGCAAGCGGCCTCCACGACTCGGGTGGCGGGCCGGGATCGCGCGGGTCCACCACCCAGAGCGAGCCTGCGGCGGCCCCGGCAAGCCGGTCGCGCAACTGCAGCGCCTGCCGGTCCCACCCCTCGGCACCGTCGAGGTCGCCCGGCGCGTCCCACAGGGCCAGGCCGGGCGCGAGTTCGACGCGCACGAGGTCGCGCGTGGTGCCTGCCGTGGGCCCCACCAGCACCGCATCGCGACCTGCAAGCGCGTTGCACAGCGAGGACTTGCCGGCATTGGCCCGCCCGACCAGGAGCAGTTCGCCGCCCGCGATGCCACGCGGCACCTGCGACAAGAGGCTGCACAGCAGCCGGCGTGCCTCGGCGAGCGGCGGCACCCACTGCTGCGGGTCGACGGCGCCGGTCTCCCCCTCGTCGAAATCGAGCCCTGCCTCGAGCAACGCAAGTGCGTCCTGCAGGCCCGAGCGAGCCGTGCGTACGGCACCGGTCACCGAACCCTGGAGCATCGCAGCAGCAGCAGCGGCTTCGCGCGCGTCGGCGGCACCGACCAACGCGAGGACCGCCTGCGCCTGGCACAGGTCGATGCGACCGTTCTCGAACGCGCGCCGCGTGAACTCGCCGGGCAGGGCACGGCGCAGGTCGAGTCGGTCGCGCGCCTCGGCAAACCGCTCCGCAAGCAGTTCGAGCAGCATCGGGCTGCCCGGCACGTGCAGCTCCACCACGTCCTCGCCGGTGAACGAGGCGGGTGCTGGCATCACGAGCGCGAAGGCCGCGAAGGAGACGCCTGCTGCGAACACGCTTCCCTCGACGGTTGCACGCACGCGGGCCAGCGCAGGCGCGAACACGAGGGCAGCTGCGTCGACGGCACGCGGCCCCGACAGCCGCAGCACGGCACGCGGTGCGGCACCGGGTGGAGAGGCAACGGCATGGATGGTGTCGCCGAGCATGCTAGGCGTTCAGACCGGCCAGCCGTCCCGTGGCGAAAGCCGCCTGGAAGTTGAAGCCGCCGATCGGGCCGTCCACGTCGAGCAACTCGCCGCACACGAAGAGGCCGGGTGAGACCCTCGATTGCATCGTGCGCGGGTCCACCTCGTCCAGGGACACCCCGCCGCGGGTCACCTCGGCGTGGTCGAATCCCAGACTGCGATCCACCGGGACCGTGAGGTTGGTGAGCACGTCCAGCAACCGCTTGCGGCCCTCGCGGCTCAGCCCGGCGAGCTGGCCGTCGACTTCCGCCAGGGTGCACAGGGTGCGCCGCAGCCGCTCGGGCAACTCGCGCGGCAGCAACGACTCGACGCCACGCCTGCCGTTCTCGCGGCCGGCAGCGAGCCACTCGGGCTCGATGTCCTCACGCCTGCGGTGTACGTCGAACACGAAGGAGAGCGAGCACCCGCCGTGCCGTTCCTCCACGTCCCCCGACAGGTCCATCGGGCCGGGGCCCGAGAGGCCGCGGTGCGTGAAGAGGATGGGCCGCCTCCGCCTGCGCACCTCGCGGCCGTCGCGGTCGCGCACGAGGAGGTCGGTGTCCTGCAGGACGATGCCCTGCAACTCGTGCAGCCACGGCGCGTCCACCGCGAGGGGAGCCAGCGCCGGGACCGTGTCGGTGACCGTGTGCCCGAGCCCGCGCACGAACCCGTAGCCGTCCCCGGTGGCACCGGTCTTGGGGTAGCTCAGGCCGCCCGTCGCCAGCACGAGGCTGGCAGCGCGCCAGGCCTGGTCCGGGGTGCGCACCTCGTACCCGCCCTCGACGCGGTGCACCGACCGCACCGGCTGTTGCACGGCCATGCGGGCACCCGCCCGCTCCATCCGCCGCAGCACCGCGTCCAGGACGTCGCGGGCCTTCCGGGAGACCGGGAAGATCTTCTCCAGGTCCTCCTCGTGCAGCGCGACCCCCTCCTCCTCCACCAGCTGGCGGAGCGCCGCGGGAGGGAAGCTGCGGAGTGCATGGCGCAGGAACCTGCCGCGCCGCACGCCGTACTGCGCCTCGAGGTCGGCGCCCGTGCGGGTGGTGGTCAGGTTGCAGCGGCCGCCGCCACTGATGAGGATCTTGAGGCCGGGGCGCTGGTTCTTTTCCAGCAGCACCACCCGGCGGCCGCGCTGTGCAGCCGTGGTGGCGGCCATGATGCCTGCGGCACCGCCGCCCACCACGAGGACGTCGAGGTCCTGGCTCAGTCCTTCTTGGCCGACGACTCGGTCTCGGTGATGCGGAGGACGGGACGGGAGCCGGACACCTTGCGGTGCGTGGCGAGGTGACCCTTGCCCATCTTCTTGGGCTTGAAGCGGCCGCGGGTGGGACCGCCGTTCTTGCGACGCGAGCGAGCCATGGTTGGTTCCTGGTGGGTTGTTTCGGGGGTTTGGACCTGCAGCCGGTCAGACCTTCACGGTCTTGCGGAGCATGAGGTACCCGCTGTTGTAGCCGGGTACGGAGCCGCGCAGGTAGACGAGGTTGCGGGCCTCGTCGACCTTGATGACCTCGAGGTTCTGCATGGTGACGCGCTCGACGCCGTAGTGACCGGCCATGCGCTTGCCCTTCGGCACACCGCTGCTGATCGAGTGCTGACGACCGAGGCCACCACCGGTGCGGTGGTTGACCGAGCAGCCGTGCGAGGTGGGCTGGCGGCTGAAGCCGTGGCGCTTGATGGTGCCCGCCCAGCCACGGCCCTTCGTGATGCCGACGACGTCGACGGCCTTGACGCCGGCCAGCAGGTTGACGGTCACGTCGTCACCGGGCTTGACCTGCGGGGCGGCCTCGAGGCGGAACTCGCGCACGAAGCGCATGCCGCCCTCGACGCCCACCTTCTTCATGTTGCCCAGCTCGGCCTTGGTCGCGATGCGGGCGGGCTTGCTGTCGAAGCCCAGCTGCACGGCGTAGTAGCCGTCCGCGGTGCGGGCGCGGGTGGACTTGCCCTTCTTCTTGCCGCGGTTCAGCGAGGCGGTCTTGTGCCCCTCGGGAAGCTCCGATGCGTGCGCCACCTTGATCTGGAGGACCTTGCACGGGCCAGCCTGCACCACCGTCACCGGGATGCAAGTGCCGTCGTCCTTGAAAATCTGGGTCATGCCCAGCTTCTTGCCGAGGATTCCGAGGGTCATGTCGTGCCTTGTAAGGGGCGAGGATGCTACGGACCGACCCGCCCCGACGCAAGGGCGCGCGCGCAAGGAACTTCGCAACCTGCGAACCCCCGGCCTCAGCGCACCCAGGCCCGCAGTGCCAGCAGGGCGAGGGCGCCCAGCAGGAACCAGGCCGCCAGCGCCCTGCCCGGGGTCCGCAGGGGAGGCATCGGCCGCTCCTGCGCCCCCGGCAGCCGGGTGAGGTCGGACTCCCCGGCGGGTACGGGGTCGGTGGCACGGATCCGGGCCGCCTCCCCGTGGGCAGTCAGCATGGCCCGGCGGAGGATCTGGGGAAAGGCCGGCAGCAGGGCAAGGTTGCTGTCCGCGAGCCGGAAGGCGAAGTGCACCGAGGTGGCGGCCGCACCGCGGACCGCGACGGCCAGCGGCACCGCCTGCCCGGTGGGCAGTTGCCCGGTGACGAGAATGTCGCCTGCGGGCAGCGCGTCGAGCAATGCAGTGCGCACCGACAGTTCGGAGAGGTCGATGCCGCGCAGCAACGGGTCCTCGCGACGCCAGTCGGCCAGCACCACGCCTGCAGCCACCCGCGGCGTACCGCTGCCGTCCGCGCGGGTGCCGAAACTCGCCACCCTGGACCGACCGGGCTGCACGTCGGACACGCCGCCCTCGACCACCGTGAACGCAACCCGCACGTCCGCAGCAGGCGATTCCACCACGGTGCCGCCGAGTTCCTCGGCGAGGGCCTGCGCTGCGAGCCGCGCACTGCGTCCGGCGTCCCCGGCCTCGGCGAGTACGCCGATGCGCGGCGCCGGCAGCGGCGGCAGGCTGGCGCTCCAGCGGTCGTCGAGGGCGAGCGCATCCCCCTCGGCCTCGAGGTGCAGGACCAGTTCGCCGCCTGCAGGGACGCGGTCCAGCACCAGTTCGACCGTGGTGCGTTGTCTCGGCCCGAGTTCCTGCTCCAGCGGCTCGTTCGGCGCAACCGCGCCCTTGGCCGTGAGCCGCACGCGCGCGGGCCGGTCGGCATGGGAAACCAGGCCTGCCCGCAACACGAGTCGCGTCGCGGGCCAGCCGTCCACGCACTCGACGGTTGCAAGCGACCAGTTGTCCCGCGGGGCACCCAGCAGCGTGAGCCCGCCCACCGAGGGGATCGGACCGGTGTCCACGGGCTGTCCATCGGTGATCGTCCACACGGCCGTGCGTTCGTCGGTAGCGCCGCGTGCGATGGCATCGAGGCTGCCGGGCAACGCACCTGCAGGGCGCAGGGAAGTGCCTGGTGCGCGAGCCATGGCACCGTCCAGCACCGCAGCATGTTCGCCCAGCGCAAGCAGGCGCACGTCGAACGAGTCGTCGAGAGTGTTGAGGCGGCTGCGCAGTGCCTCCAGCGCATCGTCGAGCACGCGCTCACCGCGCTCACCGCGCGCGGCCATGGAGGCAGACGTGTCCAGCAGCACGACGAGCCGGTCGGCACCCGTCGAGCCGCTGCTGTGCGGGTCGGCGTGGGCGACGATGCAGCAGGTGAGCGCCGCGAGCAGGAGCAACAGGCGCAGTGGACGCACGCGCGGGGCGCTGCGGTTGAGTGTCTCGCGCGCGAGGAGCCACTGCTGCATGTGCGCCGTGAGCAACACCCGCACGGGACGCGGTGGCAACGCGAGCAACCAGACGAGCGGCAGCAGCAACAGCAGCCAGAGTCGCTGCGGCTCGCTCAGCGTCGGAAGATCCACGCTGCCTCCTTCCACGCGGCAAGCGAGTGGTCACCGGGTGCAGGCAGCTCGAAGCGGACGAGCGGCGCACCGCTGCGACCGAAGACGATGTCCTGCTGGCGTGCGAGCAGTTCCAGCTGGCGCTGCATCTCGCGCACCATCGCCCCGTCGACTGCAATGCGCTCCTTCCTGCCGGTCGCCGGGTCGGCCACCAGGACCCAGCCGCGCGCGGCGACCGCCCGGTCGTCCGGCACCGAGGGCAGCACGCCCGTGACCCGCACGCCATGACGACGCAGCAGCCGGAGCGCGGGCTCCAGCGCCGACGGGTCGGTGAAGTGCGAGACCCAGTGCACGTGACCCGGGTGGCCCACGTCGAGCAGGCGTTCCACCACGGCGCGCGGCGACTCGGCCGGACCCGGCTCCAGCCGACGCAAACGCTCGAGGAGTTGCGGAAGGGAGCGTGGCCCGGCAAGCCGCAGGTCGGTGCCACCGGCAACGAGGCGCATTGCGTCGAGGTGCCGGAGTGCGAGACCTCCTGCGACCGCCGCGAGCCGGAGCGCGCCGGTCCAGCGCGAGGGCGTGCCCGCGAGCACCGTTGCCGACGCGTCCACCACCACGGCACTCGCGCGCGGCTCCTCCTCCTCCAGCAGCTTCACGAACAACCCGCCGCTGCGCGCGTACGCGTTCCAGTCGATGCGGCGCAGGTCGTCCCCGCCCACGTAGGGACGGTGGCCGGTGAACACGCCGCTCTGCGCGAGTTGGCGACGACGCGCACGGGTTGCGTCCACGCGGTCGCCCTCGGTGCGGGCGGCCCCTGCGACCAGTTGCTGCAGGGTGGCACGGAACGACTCCGGGAACGGGTCGGGCAAGTCGACGCCGTGGGCCCTCACGAGCCCTCCTTGCGCAGCAGGTCGAAGAACCTGCGCACCACGGGCCGCTCCTCGACGGGCACGTTGCGGGCGCGCTCGGCGCGCTCCGCAGCGCGCTGGTAGTCGTGTGGCGCGGGTCGTGGTTCCGGCTCTGCCCCCGCGCCGGCGGGACGCGGCTCGGGTCGCGAGGACGAACCGCCCCCCATCTCCACCTCGGCGCGTTCCGCCAGCGCCTTGCGGCTCGGGCCGTCACCGACGAACTGCGGCACCACGTACTGTTCCTGCGGCGGGAGCTGCAGCAGCGGGTCCGGCTCGGGAGGCGGCGGCTCGGGTTCCTCCGCAGGCGGTGGCTCGGGGGCCACCGGCGGTGGTTCGGGGAGTTCGGGGCGCGAACCACCGGGCTGTTGGCCCTGGCCGGCATTGCCGCCTGCACCCGCGCCCGACACGGCCCCACCACCAGCGCCCGGCAACGGCAGCTGGATGCCGTCGACGAGGAAGCGTCCCCAGAGCAGCAGGACGAGGAGCGGCAGCAACCACCGCACCGCGCCCAGCGGACGCTGGCCCACGTGCGACCAAGCCCGGGCGGGCATCGAGCTCGCGCGGTGCCAGAGGTCCTCGGCGAGCCAGGCCGACACCATCGGTGAGGTGGTGGTGCCAGTGCGACGTTCGAGCCAGGTGCCCAGCGCGTCCTGCACCTCGGGTGCGTCCTGGACGCCCGCGAGCAGCAGGTGGTGCGGCACGCGCCTGCGGGCCGCCCAGAGCCCCGCAACTGCCGCGAGCAGCAACCCACCTGCCCCGAGCACGGCGGCAGCACGCGGGTCGAACCACAGCGCGACCCCGCCGAGTGCGCCCCAGGGCAGGAAGGTCCGCAGGACTGCCCGCACTGCGGCCATCCGCGCGTGGCGCCGCTGCAGCCGTCCTGCAAACGCGGCGAGGCACTGCTCCGGCGACAAGCTCCCGACTTCGGCCACCTCAGCTCACCGCCCTTGCGGAAGGGGACCGGGGCCCGGGCGACGCGCCGCCGCGAAGAGGGAGGGAGAAAAAAACAGGCCGGAACGGCAACACCGTGTCGCCGATCCGGCCGCGAGAACAACAAGAGGTCGGTGCTATCGGCAGAGTCCTACCCACGGCTTGAGGCAACCTGTCGGTTGGCACAGTGGCCTGCAGAAGCTGCCTTGGCACGGTCCCCTCAGCCCCCGCCCCCGGTGCCACCGGTCCTTGCGGGGGGCGGGTTGGACGGCTGCGGTCCCTCCGCAGGCGGCACGACAACCTGCGGCTGCGGGGCCGGCACCTCGGCAGCCTTGGCGTCGCCGGGCGGGGCCGGCTCGGCAGGTGCCTTCGGGTCGAACAGTTCCTTCGGGTTCCGCTCGAGTCCCGTCACCAGGTAGGAGGGCAGCGTGAGCAGGAACTTCGACTCGCTGGAGGATGCGTAGTACTCCTCCTTGCCGTCGACCTTGGCGCCGACGAGCAGCCGGACCACCTTCTCGGTCTCGCCGTCCTTGGTGGTGAGGGAGACCTCGTACTGCGGCGGCTGGAGCCCGAGTTCGCCGAGGTTGGCACCCTGGGCGGGACGCCTCAACTCTGCTGCGGAGACCGTGAGCAGTCGCTGCACGAGGTTCTCGACCTCCATCTGGCGAAGGGCACCGGTCTCGGGCGGGGCCACTTCTGCGGTCCAGCTGGCGGTCGAACCATCCTTGCGCGAGAAGGCGAGCTCGAGCCCGTTGCTGGCGGGGTTCCGCAGCGTGAAGCGCGTCACCTGCTCCTGCTTGACCTGGTGCACGACCTTGTCGATCCACTGGGATGCGTCGACCGCGCGCTGCAGGTACGGGACCTCGTAGAGCCAGATGTCGCGGCCGTCGCGAGTGCGCACGAAGACGCCGCGCACCGACTCGGTGGTCTTGCCGCTGGAGCTGTCCTTGCCCACCAGCAACTCGGCAAGCGTGGAGTTGCCCTGCCCGACGGCCTTGATGACGAATGCCTTCTCCTCGGACAGGTCGTACGCGGCAAGCTGCTCGTCCGTGGCGTCCTTGACCACCAGGACGTCGTTGCCGGTGCGCACGTCGGTGAGGTGCTTGATCACGTCGTTCTCGACGCGACTCGCTTGCACCGGGGCCCCGGCGAGGTCGCCACCCGCCACCTGCCAGCCCTTGTCGGAGCGCGCCACCTGCAGCATGTCGTACTGCACCTGCGGCTTGGCGTTGGGGTCGTTGGCGGGAACGGGTGCCATGCCCTTGGGCAGCCCGAGCACGAAACCCTGCATGTTCGTCGAGGTGAACCCGTCGAACAGCCGGGGTACGCGGTCGAGCGCGGTGAAGGTCGAAGACTCGCTGCGGAGCACGAGAACGGTGGGCACCGCGAGGGCGAGCGCGAGGACGGCGAGGATTCCGTTGGAGCGGTTGAGGTTCACGTTGCCTCCTAGTTTCCTGCGGTGGCGAGGAACGACTTCTTCTGTGCGCGGCGACCGAGCCACACGAAGAGTCCAAGGGCGCCGAACAGGGCCACGGGCAGCAGCACGTTGAACCACTGCAACGCGGCGACCTTGCGCTCGACAGCGCGCTCGGACTCGATCGGGTCCCCCATCGTCGTGGGCGCGTCGACGAACCGCAGGCTGCGGTCGACCGGCACGCGGGACTGCAACTCGACGAGGTCGCGGTCCTGGGCCAGCCAGTCGAGGAGGCCCTGGAAGAACGAGGGCGCGGTGAACACGGACACGGGGCCGCCTGCCTGTTGGTACTCGCCGCGGACGAAGTCGTCGCGGAGGAAGTCCGAGTCACCGACCACGATCACCCGACCCGCCTTGGTGGCGGCTGGCAGGAGAGCCGGCTCGGCGGGCTGGTCCTTCGCACCTGCATCCTCCGGCTTCGGTGCGGGCGGTCCCTCCTGGCCTGCTTCCAAGGGGGGCTGCTCGCCCTCCTTCTTCGCCTCAGCGTCCGCCGCAGCCTTCTCGGCATCGAGCTCGGACTGCTTCTTCGGGCGTTCCTTGCCCTCGAAGAACGAGCGGAAGCTGCCGCTCACCTCTGCCATCAGCGGCGCCTGCTGGCGCGGCTCGCTGCGCATGCGCTCGTCCAGCTTGGTGAGGAACTGCATCATCGACGCACGCTGCTGCTGGATGTCGCTGCCGCCGATGGGGTTGAGGTTCTGCTGGGGCTCCTCGACCAGCGCAAGTGGGCTCGACCACAGCATCACGCTGCCCGTCACACCCTCTGGTAGACTGGGCTCACCGCCGCTGCGTCGCACGTCCACCCAGCACGGCCAGTAGAAGCCGGGACCACGCCCGACCTTTGCGAAGGGAGCGAACAGGAACTCCTTGCTGTCGATGCCCGGGCGCCACTTGCGTCGGTACTCGTCGGCGAGGGCCACGTCGCGCTGCCCGGTTCGCTGGTCGGTTGCGACCTGGTCTGCGAGCTGGCTCCACTCCGCGGCCACCGCGTGGAAGAAGTACGGGTACAGCACCGGGGTCGGCTGCACCTGCCCGAACATGTTGGGCCACATGGCAGCCAGGTACTCGAGCGGGTGCGACCCGGTGCGCGCCTGCGGGTGCGCGTCGGCCACCACCTTCTGGCGCAACTCGATGCCGTAGTGCGCGAGCTGCTCGACGAACTTGTGTGCACTGCCGCCCGCGTCCAGCTCCACCGGCTGGCGGTTGAAGCTGCGGTAGGGACCGACCTGGTACTCGGCGGCCTCGGCGAACACCACGAGGTTGCCGCCGCGCATGAGGAACTGGTCGATGACGTACTTCTCGCGGTCGGTGAGGTCCTTGGGCCGGAACAGCAGCACCGTGTCGACGTCCTCTGGCACCAGCGCGCCGGCGGCGTCCTTCACGTTGCGGAAGTCGTAGCGCTTTGCGACGAGGTCGATGGCCCGGATCTGGGTCCAGCCGTGGGACCCGCCCTGCTGGCCGCCGACGGCAGCAGCAGGCCACTCCATGTAGCCCACCACCCGCTTGTCCTTGGTGAGCACTTCCTTGATGGCCGGGGTGATGACTGCCTCCAGCTGGAAGGCCGACATCGGCTGCACCTGCTCCAGCACCTTCTGCTTCGAGCCGCCGTGGACGAGGCGCATGCCCTGCCAGTTCCGGTTCACCTCCATCGAGGTGGCCGTGCCCGAGCGCAGGTCGATGGGCTTGATGCCCAGCCGCGTGCACTTGTCGGCAATGGCCTTGTCGTCGTTGGGGTTGAACCGCTCCAGCACGATCTTGCCGCGACCAACCTGGACGAGTTCGTCGAGGAAGTTGTCGAGGATGTCGCGGCCGTCGCGCCACTGCCCCGGCAGGTCCTCCTTGGGACTGAAGTAGGCCTCGAGCACCAGCCGGTCCGGCATCGACTCGATGAGGTCGCGCGTCGAGCGCGTGAGGGTGTAGTAGCCGTCCGCGGTGGAGTCGAGGCGCCACCGGTACCGGGAGGAGAGGAACACGACCTGCCCGAGGACGAGCGCGAGCAGCACGACGTGCAGCACGAGCGCGGCCACGCTGCCGCGTTGACGGTTCTGGAGGTTCGTCACGGCATCACCCCTTCTGCCGGCGCAGGTTGAGCACCAGCCCGTTGGCGTAGAGGAAGAACCCGCAGAAGCAGGCCGAGTAGACCAGGTCGCGCGTGTCGATCACGCCGCGCTGGACACTCAGGAAGTACTTGTAGGGACTGATCCCGTTCACGAGGTCCAGCAGCCACGTGGGCAGGCTGGAGGCGACCCAGTCGAGGATCACCGGGTAGCCCAGCATGTAGAGCGCGAACAAGGTGACCAGGGCCAGCAGCAGCGCGACGATCTGGTCGCGTGTCATCGACGACCAGAACATGCCCACCGAAAGGTAGGCACCCGCGAGCAGCAGCGAGGCAAGGTACGCGATCAGCACCGGTCCCCAGTCGAGCCCGCCGTAGGCACTGAGCGTGAGCGGCAGCACCAGCGTGAACGCCAGCACGATCGCCAGGTAGGCGAGCGCGGCGAGGAACTTGCCCAGGACAAGCTGCGAGACCCTCACCGGGAAGGTCATCAGCAGTTCGAGGGTCCCCACCTTCCGCTCCTCTGCCCAGAGCCGCATTGTCAGGCCCGGCAGGAAGAACAGGAAGATGAGCGGCAGCCAGCCGAAGAACCCCTGCATGCTGGCCTGTTGGCCCTGCACGAGGGACTGCTTGGCGGAGAAGAAGATCTGCACGCCGAGGAACAGCATGCCGAACACGTAGGCGATCGGGCTGAGGAAGTAGCTCTTCAGCTCGCGTCGCAGGATCACCAGGACCTCACGCATTCATGGCCTCCTTGCTCGCTTCGAGGGTCAGGCTGCGGAACACGTCCTCCAGCGAACCCCGCTGCCTGCCCAGCTCGAGCAGGCCCCATTCGTTCTTGAGCACAAGACGGGAGAGCGACTCCTCGACAGGACCGCGCGAGTCGCCACAGTCCACCGAGTAGAGCGCCGTGTCCCCCTCGCGCTCCACCACCGCGACGGTGCGGCTGGGGAAGAGCTCGCGGAGCTGCGACTCGACGCGCTCCACCGGACCGCGGATGCGCGCGTGCAGCGTGCCCTTGGGCGCCTTCTGCACCAGGGCGTCCTTGGTGTCGTCCGCCACGATGCTGCCTTGGCTGATGATGACGACGCGCGAGCAGGACTTCTCGACCTCCTGCAGGTAGTGCGTCGAGAGGATCACGGTGTGCTGCTGTCCCAGTTGCTCGATGAGCCTGCGCACCTCGACGATCTGGTTGGGGTCGAGGCCGCTGGTGGGCTCGTCGAGGACCAGCACCTCCGGCTCGTGCACCATCGCCTGGGCGAGGCCCACGCGCTGCTTGTAGCCCTTGGAGAGCTCGACGATGTTCTTGCCCAGCACCCGCTGCAGCCCGCACAGCTCCACCGCGCGCCCGACGGCGGTGCGCAGCCTTGCCGTCTCCACGCCCCGGATCTCGGCACAGAACCGCAGGTAGTCGTCCACCCGCATCTCGCCGTAGAGCGGCGTCGACTCGGGCAGGTAGCCGATCCGGCGGCGCACCTCCAGCGACTGCTCGACCACGTCGAGCCCGGCGATGGAGGCCCTGCCGCCCGTGGGCAGCAGGTAGCCGGTCAGGATCTTCATCGTGGTGGACTTGCCTGCGCCGTTGGGGCCGAGGAAGCCGACCACTTCGCCCCGCGCCACCGAGAAGGAGATCCCCTTCAGGGCGCGCGCGAAGCCGTAGGTCTTCTGCAGCTTGTCTACTTCGATCATGGTCAGGGACGAGGTTGCGCGGCCCTGGGACCCGGGCCGCTTTGCCGGGGCGCCGAGACGCACGTGGGCCCGGATTGCTCCCGGCCCGCGTGCTCCCGTTCAGTCGTCGAGGCGGAAGGAGTCGAGGAACTGCTGGTTGCTGTCGGTCTTCTCCAGCCGGTCGATGAGGAGCGGCATGGAGTCCAAGGTGTTCATGCGGGCCAGCACGCGACGCAGCGTGTAGATGCGCTGTGTCGTGTCCTTGCCGAGGAGCAGTTCCTCCTTGCGCGTGCCCGACATCTCGATGTCGATGGCGGGGAACACGCGGCGTTCCGCCAGCTGGCGGTTGAGGACCAGCTCCATGTTGCCGGTGCCCTTGAACTCCTCGAAGATGACCTGGTCCATGCGCGAACCCGTGTCCACCAGGGTGGTGGCCAGGATCGTCAGGGACCCGCCCTCCTCGCAGTTGCGCGCGGCGCCGAAGAACTTCTTCGGCACCTCGAGCACCTTGGCGCCGATGCCGCCCGACATGGTGTGGCCGCCACGCCCGCCGAGGAAGCTGTTGTAGGCGCGCGTGAGCCGCGTGATCGAGTCGAGCAGGATCACGACGTCGTGCCCGGCCTCGACGAGGCGCTGGGCGCGCTTCATGCACATCTCGCTCACCTCGATGTGGTGCTTGGGCCCCTCGTCGAGCGTCGAGACGAGCACCTCGCGGTTCTGGCCCTCGAGGCTGCGCTTCCAGCCCGTGGCCTCCTCGGGGCGCTCGTCGATGAGGAGCACCATGAGGTAGACCTCGGGGTAGTGCGCGCTGATGGCGTGGCAGATCTTCTGCATCAGCACCGTCTTGCCGGAACGAGGCGGCGCGACGATGAGTCCGCGCTGTCCCTTCCCGATCGGGCAGAGCAGGTCGATGATGCGGAGGCTCACGTCCTCGTCGTCGCCAGGCGCCAGCACGAACATGGGCTCGGGGTCGATGACCGTGAGGTCCTTGAACGTCTTGCGCAGCTTGGAGTCCTCGGGGGACATGCCGTCGATCTGCTCGATCGAGGCGAGCGTGAGGCGCTGGTGGCCGCGGCTCGGGATGCCGGCCTTGCCCACGAGTTCACTGCCCTCGAGGATGCGGTTCGCCCGGATCAGTGCGCCGGGGACGAACGCGTCGCCACCGGGGATGGAGTCGGGGAGGTAGCTGTTGCTGCGCTTGCGCAGCCAACCGTTGCCCTCCTTGGTGTACTCGAGCACGCCCACGACGTCTTCGAGCGGCTCCTCGAAGGTGAGGGGCTCCTGCGGGCCGGCCTGACCCTGCGGTGCACCACCGCCGCCATAGCCGCCACCGCCGCCCTGGCCGGAGTAGCCGTTGCCGTAGCCGCCGCCACCCCCGTTGCCATAGCCGCCGCCGCCACCGCCGCCGCCGAAGCCGCCGCCCTGCGGGCCGCCGCCGCCGCCGCCTCCGCGCCTGCGGCGCCGCCTCCGGCCACCGCGCCAACGCCTGCGGTCACCACCGCCGCCGCCACCGTCCTCGGCGGCAGGTGCCATGTCTCCACCAAAGTCGCTCTCGACCATGCTCTTGCTTTCCTGACTGCAGCAGGACGAACTCCTGCTGCACGCACTCGGCCCCGCCGTGCCCTGCGCACTGTTTGCGCCGAGACCGTGGAGGACCGGGAAGGCCCGTCGGGCCCACTGCATCCCGGTGGCGACCAGGATCTCACGCCATGTTGCACCCATCGTGCCTACAGCTCGCCAGCTGCAGCCCCTGCTCGGATCGCAGGTCGGGCGTTGGCCAACATGGTGACCCGGGGCAGGAACTTCCTGACCCGGCTCCGGCGGGATTCCATCTCCAGCCGGTCTTGCCGTCCCCGGGCATGTCACCCCGGAAGTCACGACTTCCATGAAGCACGGACTTCGGGGGGATCGCGCCTGCGAGGTCGACCCGCTCCAACTCGCGGATCGCGCGGCAAGTGTCCGTGGCCAGCTGGCGGGTCCGCCAACTCGCCCAAGGACGGTTCCAGAAGCTAGCCCCACGCGAACCCACGCGCAAGACCAGGGCTCGACAATCCTACGACCTTTGCATGGGAGCCGGGACCGACGGCTTGCTTGCACCGCCCATGCCGATGGGCTATCGACGGGCCAAATGCGGTGCTGCGGGCTCAACCCGGACCCCGCGAAACTCCGAAACAACCACACGATGATCGACCCCAGCGCACTGGACCCCAACCTCTTCCGCAACGAGGACGACGACGAGGAGGGCGAGGGCTGCGGCCACGGCAACGCCCCCGCAGGCGGCGTCATGAGCTACCTCGAGAAGAGCCTGATCGACTCCCGCACCATCCTGATCAGCGGGCCGGTCACCGACCAGATGCTGAAGGACGCGACCATCCGCCTCCTCGCCATGGAGGCCAAGGACGCGAAGAAGCCGGTCACGGTTCTGATCAACTCCCCCGGCGGCTCTGCCGACGCGGGCTTCGCCATCTACGACCTGCTCCGGTTCGTCAAGCCGCCGGTCACGACGGTGGTGAACGGCCTGTGCGCCTCCGCGGGCATCCTCATCCACCTCGCAGCCGACAAGAAGCGCCGCTTCTGCATGCCGGAAGCACGTTTCATGATCCACCAGCCCTCGACCATGGGCCGCGGCACTGCCAGCGACCTGGACATCACGGCCAAGGAGGTCATCAAGCTGCGCGACCGCTACAACCGCATCATTGCCGACGCGTGCGGCAAGAAGCCGGAGGACGTGCTGGAAGCCGCCCGCCGCGACTTCTGGCTCGACGCGCCGCAGGCACTCGAGTACGGGCTCGTGGCCAAGGTGATCACGAAGCGCGAGGACCTGCCCTCCTGACCGGGCGCCGCCCGTGCACCACGGGGCGCCCCTTGTGAACCAGCCTCGCTTCGGCCACGTTGCTGCGGTGATGCTGCAGCCCGTAGATGCAGCACGGAGTCTGGCTCCGTGCCTGTTTGCGCTGGTCGCCGCGCTGGGCCCCCGAGCCGCCGCACAAGAGGGCCCCGAGGTCGTCGGCATCCTGCGCACGCAGGACCTGCAGCCGGCCCGCAACGCAACCATCTGGTTCGCGCCCGCCCCGCTGGCCCGCCTCGAGGCCCTGGGGGCCTGGCAGGCGCGCCCGGCTGCGGTCGAAGGCAGCGCCGACGCAAGAGGTGAGTTCCGGCTGCCGTGCCCCGATGCACCGGGACTGCTCGTCGCATCAACCGCCAGTGGGCTCGCTGCGCTTGCTGCGCCCGTCCACCCCGGTGACCCGGTGCGGCTCGAACTCGTTCCTTGCGCGGACCTGCGCGCACCGGAGGGCGAACCGACCACGTTCTGGCTCTCCGTGCGCGGGTCCGACCGCACGGAATGGAGCACTCGTGCACGGGCCAACGTGCTCCGCCTCGCTGCGGTGGAACAGGAGGTCTGGACGCTGTTGGACGGCATCGCACAGTGGCAACGCATCCGTCCGCTGCCCGGCGAGACACTCCAACTCCAGGCGCAGGAGCCACGGCGGCGCATCCAGGGAGACGGCACCCACCGGGTCGTCGCCGCGGACTGGCCCGAGGTGGAGCTGCTGGGGACCGGCGGCGGCACGATCACGCTGTGCGGGCCCGCTGCCGAGGCGCCGCTCGCCCAGGTGTGGCCCGACGGCTCCATCGTGCCGCTGGGAACCGCCCCCGAGGGCACACCGCCCCGCGTGCGCCCGCACCGCGTCGAGGTGGTGTCTGCCGAGGGAACACCGCTGCGGGGCGCCACCGTGTGGCTGACGACGCAGCGGGCCGACGCGAGCCACCTCGTGGCTGCCCGTGTGCAGACGGACGAGCGTGGACTCGCAACGGTGCCCGTGCAGGAGCAACTGGTCGACACGTGGCTCGTGGTGGAGGCCGAGGGCCTCGCGCCCCGGGCACAGCCGTTGCCCGCCTCTGCGACCCGCTCGCAGTTGCACATGAGTGCACCCGTGCCGCGCACCATCCGGGTGCTCCGCCCCGACGGCAGCCCGGCACCGGGTGTCGACCTGCGGATGCTCGACGCGTCGCTCGCGAGTGCCAGTGCGGTGCTGTTGCGCACCGACGCGAAGGGCATGGCACGCGCACCGCTCGCATACCCAGAGGCCGTCGTCGCAGCCGTCGACCCCCGCTACGCATGCGAGGGACTCGCCATCGGTCCGCAGGTCCTCCAGCCAGAGCTGCGGCTCACCACCGGCGTGCGGTTGCGCGGCAGGGCCGTGGTCGCGGACGACCAGCCTGCCGCTGGCGCCGTGGTGACCCTGCGCGACCCAGGAGCAAGGCTGTTGCCGCGCGAACGCAGCACGCGCGCCGACGCACAGGGCTGGTTCGAGTTCCCGGGGCTGCCGGAAGGACGGCAGTTCGTGGTGTTCGCACAGCAACAGCGCGGCGGTCGCACTTGGTCGGGCAAGCTGGTCCGCGCCCTGGCTGACGAGGGCACCTGGACCCTCGAGTTGCGCGACGAGGACCCTGCCCCGCCGGGCCAGGCGAAGTGACCCGCGGCCGCTGCACCTGCTGCAGGCGGTGCGCTACTGGTCACTCCTGGGCAGCGGGACGAACCGGGTGGCCCGGGTCGGGCCAACGGTGTGGCACCCGGCGCAGTCGTGTCATGTCGTACCCCTGACGCATCAGCTCGGTCTCGAGCTGTGCCATGACCTTCGGGTCGAGGTCGGGCCTGCGGGCCATGATCCACGCGTAGTCCCTGCGGGTGCGGGCGATGATGGTGGTCTGGTACTCGGGGTCGAGCCAGGTGATCAGGTACTCGAACCGCAGCGGCCAGAAGAACTGCATGCCCCACGTGGCATTCGTGCTCGTGTCCCGCACCACGCCGTTGGGCTCCATGACCACCAGTTCGCCGTCGAAGCCGCCCTCGCGGAACACATAGGTGGTCGCGATCGTGCCGTCCGGCTCGAGGCGGTAGGACTCGACTGCGTTGTGGGCCTCGGCCTCGGCACCAGCCGGGACATGGGCCACGACATACCAGTCCCCCATGAAGCGCTGCAGGTCCACGGCAGGCACCGTGGGCAAGGGCGGGTGCGAGGCACACGATGCGAGGAAGGCACCGAGTGCGCTGACCAAACCCTTGCGGGCCGCTCGCGGAACCTCGGTCACCGTGCCGCCCCCAGCATGGCCTTTCGCAACTCGGCCGTGGGCGGCTTGTCGCCGAGGTAGAGCCGGACGAACAGCTTGCGGAAGTCCTCGCACGGCATGGAGGCAACCTCCTTGCCGTTGCGCAGCACCTTGGTGCCTTGCTCGGGCACCAGCAGGAACGTGTACGCGTCCCCTTCCTTCACCGTCGCCATGGCGTCACAAAGGGCCTTGAGGGACTGCTCGTACTGGGCAAGGTCCTTGCCCGCGTTCACCTTGACCGAGGCGGTGTAGGCCTCGCGCAGCTGGGCCGCGGTGAGTTCGCGGCAGAAATCGAGGTGGATCGCCATGGCCTGGTCGGCCGTGAGCGCCTCACTCGCGGTCTCCGGCTTGCGGGTCACGTAGAGGGCGCCGTGGTACAGGTCGATGCCGAAGATCCCCCACTCGCAGAGCCCTGCCCCATTGAGCTGCAACGAGCTGCCCTGCAGGGTCACGGACGCGGGGAAGGATCCGTCCTTGGCCCGGGCAACTCTCGTGTCAGGAGTGGCCGCGGGGGGCTTCTCGGAACCCTTCGGATCGGTTCCGGCCTGGGCGGGCAGCACCATGGCACCGAACGCGACCAGGAGGGAGACGAGGAAACCGCGAGCCCATCTGGGGTCCATGGTTGTCCTATCGACGGCCATGCCGTGGCAGATGCAGGGGACGGCAGCCCTGCCGGTCATCGGACAGGCCGCTTGAGCAGGTGGAAGAGCTCGCTGTCCGTGGACAGGACCAGCCTCGAACCGTCTCCGAGGACGCTGCGGAGCGTCTCCAGCGACTTCAGGTAGGCGTAGTAGGCACGGGACTCCGTGGTCTGGTTGAACGCCTCGGCATAGATCTTGGTCGCCTCGGCATCGGCGGTGCCACGCGTCTCCTGCACGGTGCGGTATGCCTTGGACTCGAGCTCGCGCAGCTTGAGCTCCTTGCGGCCCAGGATGCGGGCGGCCTCGCCCTCGCCCTCGGAACGGAAACGCTGGGCGATCTGGGTGCGCTCGCTGATCATGCGCTGGTGGATGCGCGTGAGCACGTCCGCGTTGTAGTTCACGCGCTTGATGCGCACGTCCATCAACTCGATCCCCAGCGGCAGCAGCTTGGGTGCTGCCGCGGCAAGGATGTCCTTCTCGACCAGCTGGCGACCGCGCCGCGCCGAGGGCACGGCGGACTGGCCCGAACCCTGGCTGGCCGCATCGACCGGCAGGACTCGCTTCACGTCGTTGCGGACGATCTCGATGAGTTCGTGCGAGGCCACTGCGGTCCTCACCTCGCTGCCGATGATGTCCTCGAGACGCGACTGGGCCGACCGTTCGTCACGCAGCGAGACGAAGTACCTTGACGGGTCGACGATGCGCCACCGCGCGAAGGTGTCGACCTCGATGAAGGTCTTCTCCTTGGTGGGCATCTGCACGGGCGGCCCGTCCCACTCGAGCAGCCGCTTCTCCAGCCGGTTGACCTTCTGGATGAACGGCAACTTGAAGTGCAGGCCTGGCTCGGTGACCGGGTCGCCCACGGGCCTGCCGAACTCGGTGCGGATGACACAGTCCGTCTCGCTCACCGTGTAGAAGGCGCCGCCGAACAGCATCAGCAGGAAGATCGCGATCGCGACCACGAACAGCTTCTTGAGGCTCACTTGCGCACCTCCGTCGCCGCAGGGGACGGCTGCTGGAGCACGGGCAGCAATTGCGTCACGCGCTCGTCGACAATCCACTTGTCCTGCACGGACGAGAGCACCTCGGCCATGGTCTCGAGGTAGAGCCGCGTGCGCGTGATCTCGGGCGCCTTCACGTACTCCGCCAACACGGCCTGGAACGCCGAGGCGTCACCCAATGCCTCGTTCACGCGCTTGAGCTTGTAGCCCTCGGCCTCGCTGATCTTCTGCGCTGCCTCACCCTCTGCACGCGGCACGACCGTGTTGTACTCGCCGTTGGCGACGTTGATCATGTTCTCGCGGTCCTGTTGCGCCTTGTTGACCTCGTTGAACGAGGACTGCACCTGCTCCGGGGGATTCACGTTCTTGAGCTGCAGCAGGTCGATCCCGACGCCGAGCTGGTACTGCGAAGCGAGTTCGCGCAGCCGCACCAGCGCTGCTGACTCGATTTCCTGGCGGCCCACGGTGATGACCTCGTCCACGGTGCGGTCGCCCACGACCTCGCGCATGACCGCTTCGCTGAGGTCCCGCAGCGTCCAGCCCGGGTCCCGCGTGTGGAACAGCCAGAGCCGCGGGTCGGAGATGTGGTACTGCACCACCCACTCGACCATCGCCGAGTTGAGGTCCCCGGTCACCATCGACCGCTCGCGCTGCGGGTCCTCGCCCACCTGGTCCGGGTTGGAGTAGTCGCGGCTGCCGAAGCCGAACTCGAGCTTGAGCTGGCGTCGCACCGGCACCACCGACACGCTGTCGATGCCGAACGGCAGGCGGAAGTGGGGTCCCGGCTCCTCGATGCCGACGAAGGCCCCGAACCGCTGCACGACGCCCACCGACTCGGCAGGCACGGTGTAGAACGTCGTGAGCGCGACGATGGGCAGGATGGCGAGCGGGACGAGGATGCGCGCGGCCCGCACCAGGGCCTCGCCGGGTGGCTTTCGGTCCCCGAGGACGATCGTGGGTCTGGACATGGGTTTGATTGTGCCGGGGGGTGGGTCGCGACTCATGCGGATTCAACCCTCGACCTGGATCCACTCCCGGTGGAGGCATCCCGTCCGCGAGTCGATCGGGTAGGCTGCATCGGCCTGCGAGGACCCCCCATGACCACGAGCCCCGCCACTCGTCCCCTCGGCTTGTTGCTCGCCGCAGCTGCGCTGCTGGCAACTGCACCACCTGCCGTCGCGCAGGCGCCCACCGAACCCACCACCTACGAGGAGGCGATCGCCCGATACCGGGAGGTCATGAAGCGGTTGCCCTTCCGCTACCACACGCAGGGCCGGGACGCGCTCTCGAAGTCCCGACGCCCCGAGGCCCTCGAGATCCTGAAGACGGACTACCAGACCTCGAAGCAGTACCCGGAGTACACGCGGTACACGGTGGCCACGATGCTGGGCCGCGACTTCGGCGGGCAGGAGTTCGCGCCCCAGCTCGCGCTGTTGCGCACGGCAAACGACAAGCCGATCGACGCGTGGCTGTGGGTGCTCACGCTGCGCAACCAGGCTCGCAACGGCGGTGCAACCGACGTGCTCGAGGTTGCGACCAGGGCCAAGACCCCGTTGCAGCGCGCATGCGGCATCCTCGCGCTCGGGATGGCGCAGAGCGACCAGCTCACGGGTGCCATCGTGCAGGCCTGTGCGGAGTTCCCGAAGAAGGAGAAGGAGGCCGACCGCGTCGTGCTGTTGGGCGCCATGACCGGGGCAATCCTCGAGAACGCGAAGCGCGTCAACGACGAGACCTTCCGCCAAGGCCTGCGGGCCTACATCTCGCTCCTCGCGGAGGACGTGGCCCTGACCGAGACCATGAAGGTCCAGGTCGCACGGCTGCTGCAGCCGCTGCTCAACGCACCCGCCCCCTTCATGGACCCTGCGTCGTGGCTGGCACTGCTGGAGCGCGGGGACGTGAAGGCTCCTGCTGCGGGACGAACGGTCGTGAGGCCGAGTTTCTTCGGCATCGAGAGCGACGGGGAGCGCATCTGCTACGTGCTGGACCTGTCCGACTCCATGTGCCGCGAGATCTCGCCGAGCGTCAAGCCGAGCGGTCCGCTCACGGGCCCCAAGCAGAAGAAGCCCAAGGGAGTGATGCCCGACGAGGGCGACCTGCCCTGGGCCGTCATCAAGACGCGCTGGGACCTGGCCCGCGAGCAGCTCAAGATCTCGCTGCAGCGCCTGTCCGGCGAGAAGTACTTCAGCATCGTCTGGTTCGGGGACAGCAGCGGCAGCTTCGAGTCGACCAAGGGCATGGTGCGCGCCACCAAGGCCAACGTGGCCAAGGCGATCGCCGAGCTCGACGCCATCAAGCCCGAGAAGCCGGACCCGGTGAAGGCTCCCGACGGCGTGCTTCGCGGCAAGACCAACATGCACTCGGGCCTGCGCCGCGCGTTCGGCCTCGCCGGCAAGGGCACGGTCGAGGAGGCTGCCTACGTCGACCCCAACACGCTCAAGGAGGGCTGCGACACCATCTTCCTCCTGTCCGACGGTGCTCCCTCGTGGGACGACTTCGAGGTCAAGGACAAGGACTACGGCGAGGACCAGGTGGTCGTGGACACCGAGTACGGGGCCGCGGCGGCGCGCACCGAGATGCTGGTCTACCACGGCCCGTACGTTCTCGACGACTGGCTCGTCGACGACGTGGTGCGCATGAACACCTTCCGACGCACACGCATCCACTGCATCGGCTTCGGTGAGGCCAAGATGCAGTTGCTGGACCGCATCGCAAAGTCGTGTGGTGGTCAGGTCTACTCGGTGGGTGCACCCAAGCCGCAGCCGTCGGCACCGGCACAGCCCCAGGCACCGGGACAGCCCTCGGCACCGGGTGGCGTGCGCCCCAAGTAGTCGCAAGCCACTCGCAGTCGGTCAGTACAGCAGCGTGGCGAGCCTGCGCCGGTAGGTGTCGCAGCGCTCGTCCTCCTCGCCCAGCACCGCGAAGCACAGCAGCATTGCCTTGCGCGGCAGCCCACCGTGGAAGGAGCGGTCGGCAGCGGCTGCATCCAGCACCAGTTCCATGGCAGGCTCTGCAGCACCTGCCACGAAGGCTGCACGTGCCTCGGCGAGCGCACGGGCAGCAGGCGACCCGTTCTCCGGCAGCTGGGCCTCCAGCCACTCGCACCCGGCGAGGATGCGGTTCACCCGGTCGATGAGCGGGTCCTCCTCGGGAAAGCCGGCCAAGGCCTCGCGCGCCTCTGCAGCGCGGCCACGCGCAGCTGCCGCACGCGCTCGCTCGAAGCGGGCTGCAGGGCTGTTGGGGTCGACGGCAGGCGGTTTCTCAGCCTCCTCCTCGCCTGCAGGTGCTGCCAACGGCTCGATGCCGTTGCGGTGCAGGAACTTCCTCAACTCTGGTTCCGGCAGTGCGCCCTGGAAGGCATCGGTGGGACGCCCTTGCTCGATGAGCACG
Organism: Planctomycetota bacterium; assembly: GCA_041178545.1. GTDB lineage: Bacteria > Planctomycetota > UBA1135 > UBA1135 > UBA2386 > JBEATZ01. The sequence continues at coordinate 46,503 of JBEGVB010000167.1, read as the reverse complement.
CAGAACGGGATGCCCTGCACCTGGAAGGCATAGGCGAGGTCCTGCTCCGCCTCGGTGTCGACCTTGCCGAGCGCGAAGGCCCCCTGGTACTCCTCGGCGAGCTTCTCGAGCACCGGGCCGAGGGTCTTGCAGGGACCGCACCAGCTCGCCCAGAAGTCGAGCAGCACGGGCATCTTCATCGAACGCTCCACCACCGTCTGCTGGAAGGTGGCGGCACTCACATCGAACACGTGCGCTGGGGTCTTCACGGGGGCAACACTAGGGCAGCAACCTGCTCGGTCAAGGTTGCCGAAGGACCCGCCCCGCTCAGCCGCGCAGGACCCGGCGCAGCCAGCGGAGCCAGCGCGGCCGTTGGCGCGGCGGGAACACGACATCGAGTTCGTGCAACAGCCCGGGGCCGAGGCGGAACTGTGCGGCGGCCACGGCCGCATCCAGCTGTTCCACGCGCGAGGCACCGAGCAGGGTGCAGGACACCCCTCCGTGTGCAACCGCCCAGGCAAGTGCAAGGGCGGCAGGCTGCAGCCCGGCGCCGCGCGCCAGGGCAGCGAGCCGCTGGAGGCGCGGCTCCTCCCCGGCCTCGGTAGCGCGGCACGCAAGCCGGCCCTCGGCGAGCACGCTGTGTGCCGTGACTGCCATGCCCAGCTCCTCGCAGGCAGGCAGCAACTCGGCCTCTGCCGAACGGTCGAGGAGGCTCAGGCCGGGCTGCTCGACGCGCGGCGGCTCCCCGCCGGTTGCCAGGGCCAGGGCATGCGCGCGCCGCAGGGTCTGCGGCGCCCAGTGCGACGTGCCCCAGCACCGCGCCCTGCCGCTGCGCACCACCTCGGTCATGGTCGACACCACCTGTCCGAGCGGAGTGGCCGGGTCCTCGCGGTGGCAGGTGTAGACGTCGACCCACGACGTGCCGATGCGGCGCAGGCTCGCGTCGACCGAGCGCAGCACGTGGTCGCGACCCAGCCCGCGCCCGCGCACCTCGCCGTCGACCGGCAGGCCCACCTTGGTGCCCACCACCACGGACTCGCGCGGCACCTCCGCGAGGAACCGCCCGAACAACCGCTCGGCACCGCCCTCCGCATAGACGTCGGCGAGGTCGAAGAAGCGGATGCCGAGACCGTGGGCTCGGTGCAGCAGGGCCAGGCCGGCACCTCCACCGGCACCGTCGGACACCGTGCGCCACGTGCCGAAGCCGAGGCGCGTCAACTCGACCCCGGTGCCGGGCACGCGGATCCGCTCCATGCCCCGAGGCTAGCGCACCGCGCGGAAGCCCACCAGCTCGACGCGCGGGGCCTGGTAGTGGTCCAACACCGGTTCCTCGCGGCACAGGTCGGTGGAAAGGTACTTCTTGTTGGAGTCGCAGAAGACCGTCACCACCGCCGCGTCGGAGCCGAGGGACTCCACCACCTGCGCGGCACCGAGGAAGTTGGCGCCCGAGCTGATGCCCACGGCGAGCCCGAGCTGCCTGGCGAGGGCCTGCGCCATGAGGATCGCGTCACCGTCCCATATGTCGACGATGTCGTCGAGGTACTCGAGGTCCACGACCGCAGGGACGAACTCGTCGCTGATGCCCTGGATGCGGTGCGTGCCGCTCTTGTGGCCCGTGCGCAGCGTGGGCGAGTTGGCCGGCTCCAGCGGGTGCACGCGCACCCTGGGGAACGCAGCGCGCAAGGCCCTTCCCACTCCCATCACGGTGCCCCCGGTGCCCACTCCCGCGACAAAGGCCCCGGGCCGCTGCCCGTAGGCCTCCAGCTGAAGCAGGATCTCGGGGCCCGTCGTGCTCGCGTGCGCGCGCACGTTGGCCTGGTTCTCGAACTGGCGCGGCAGGAACACGTCGGGACGCCCACGGGCCTCGTTCTCCGCCATCTGCACCGAGCCGACGAAGCCACCCTGCGCGTGGCTCACGGGCACGACCTCGGCACCGAGGCTGCGGATGAGCTGGGACCGCTCGGGACTCATCCAGTCCGGCATGTAGACCCGCACGGCGTGCCCGAGCGCGCGACCGAGGGCCGCGAACGAGATGCCGGTGTTGCCCGAGCTGGCCTCGACGATGGTGTCGCCTGGCTTGAGCTGCTCGCTGGCGATCGCCTCCGCGAGGATGTGGCAGGCCATGCGGTCCTTGACCGACCCGGTCATGTTCATCGACTCGTACTTCGCGTACAGGCGCCGCGGCCGGCCGTCGAACCGATAGAGCACCTCGAGCATGGGCGTGTTGCCCACCAGCTGCCGCAGCGCAGCCACCGACCGGGCCTGCGCGGGCGACGAAGTGTGGATGGTCATCCCATCAAGGTCGCGTCGACGCGGAATGCTGCCACGGGCCGGTGTGCGTACGCACAGGGTTCCGGGTGCTCAGAGCCGCGCCAGCAGCGCGCGCGCCAGCTCCAGACCGGCCTCGGGACGGTGGCGGAAGAAGAGCGACGGCTCCACCACCTCCAGCTCCGTCAGCACGCAGCTCCCATCGTCCTGCCACAGGAAGTCCGTGCGGCCGTACAGCAGCGGCACACCGCCTGCAGGGCACGGACCGTCCGGGTCCCCGAGCACGGCAACTGCACGGTGCGCCAGTTCCAGCTCGGCTCCCGTGGGTCGGTACGGCCCGTCGCTCGCCCCGAAGTCGTCCTGCACCCGGTAGTCGCCGGACACCGGGACCTTGCGCACGCAGTGCGAGAGCCTGCCGTCCAGGAACACCGCGGACCACTCACCGCGAGTCTCCACGCTGCGGAGGTAGGGCTGCAGGATCAGGTCCTCCGCGGGCAGCAATCGGTCGACGTGCTGCTGTGCCGCCTGCAGCCCCGCAGGGTCGGCCCCGAACCGCAGCGTCTCGCGCGCCGTGGCACCGACACATGGCTTGAGGAACCCGGCGTCCCAACCGCGCTCGCGCACGAGCCGAGCCACGTCGACCCGGGTTCCCCGGTCGAGCCAGACGGTGGGCGCGATGGGCACGCCGCACCGCTCGAGGTCGCGCAGGTAGTGCTTGTGCACGTTCCACTGCACGACCGGGGCGGGGTTGAACAACCGCGTCACCGAGCCGACGTGGCGCACCCACGGCACGAAGGCCGCGAGCTTGTCCTGGTAGTCCCAGGGGGTGCGCAGCAGCACGGCATCGAACCCGCGCCAGTCGACCGACGGGTCGTCCCACACCGGCCGCTCGAATGCCACCCCGAGGGAATGGAGGGCAGCGTGCAGGTGGCGGTCGTCCACCTCCCAGTCGGGCAGGTTGCTCCGGGTGACGAGGGCGATGCGCACGCACCGATGATGCCGCACGTGCAGCCCGGGGCAAGACACGGGGTTGCACCATGGTCCATACTCATGTCATGGACGTCGGCAACGACATGGTGGTGCTGCTGCAAGGGCAGGCCGGTTACGTGCGTGAGATCCAGCAGGTCCTGGAACGGGCGGCCATCCGCTCGCGGACCGGGCCGCTACCCGGTTCGGCTTGAAGCCCCAAGGCATGGCTCGCGGTCGCGAGCGCCGAGGCGGCAAGGGCGAAGGAGACCTTTGACCGCCACCTCGACCAGATGTTGGCGCGGGAGGGTCTGCCCACCACCGACTGCGCTGCCGACTTCGATGCCGCCGAGACCAACTGCCCCGCGTGCGGCACGAGGTTCGCCACGGCCGGCAAGGACCGCTGTCCCGACTGCGGCCTGCACTTCCGCTGAGGCTCAGCGGCGGCGCCGCACCAAGCGGCGCACCAACTCGTCAGCAGCGGCCCCGGCGAGGATGACGCCACCGACGATGGCGAACTCCAGCTGGTTGGAGGATCCCACCAACACGATGGCGTTGGAGAGCACCTGCATGAGCGCGGCGCCGAGCACGACGCCCAGCACCGTGCCCTCGCCGCCCCGCAGTGCGACACCGCCGAGGACCGCGCCGGCAATGGCATACAGCTCGAAGAAGTTGCCCGTGCTGGCAGCGGTGGCCGAGTTGACATAGAGGACGAAGAGGATTCCGCCCAGACCGGCGAGCAGGGAGCAGGTCACGTAGGCGAGCACGGTGAGCCTCCCGGTCGCCACGCCCGAGAACCGGGCAGCCTCCTCGTTCCGGCCGAGGGCGAACAGGTGACGGCCCCACACCGTGCGACCGAGGAACACCGCGGCAACGACCGCCACCGCGAGCAGGACCAGTGCGGCGACGGGCAGCGAGAAGCCTGCGAACAACGGGATGCGTCCGGTGGCGAACCAGCGCAGGCCGTCGAGCCCGGTGCCGAGGCCCATGGTCTGGTCGTTGGTGAACCACCGCATCAGGCCGCGGTAGAGCAGCAGTCCGCACAGCGTGACCACGAACGGCTGCAGCCGCAGCCCCACCACCAGGATGCCGTGCCACAACCCGATGCCTGCGCACATCGCCAGCACGGCAGGGACGGCCACCAGCGGGTCTGCGCCCACGTCGCGCAGCAGCCACGGGAGCATGCACCCCGCCACGCACACGACCGAGCCGATCGAGAGGTCGATGCCGCCCGTGAGGATCACGAAGGCCGCAGCGATGCTGAGGATGCCGAACATCCCGATGCGCTGGGCGAGGTTCTCCAGGTTGTAGGCGCTGAGGAACGTGTAGGTGCCGTCGGGCTGTGCCGAGAGGACCGTCGTGGCGACGACGACAGCAAGCAGCAGGCCCAGCACCCCAAGGATCTTCTTCATGCGACGTCTCTCCCCGTGGCGAGCGTGAGGATGGCCTCCTCGCACATGGTTGCGCGGTCCAGCTCGCCGCGCAGGCGGCCCTCGTGCATGACCAGCACGCGGTCGGCGAGGCGCAGAACCTCGTCGAGCTCGGACGAGACGAACAGCACGGCCAGGCCGGCACCTGCAAGTTGGTGCAGCTGCTCGTAGATCTCGGCCCGTGCCCCCACGTCGACCCCGCGGGTGGGCTCGTCGAGCATGAGCACCCGCGGCACCGCGGCAAGCCACTTGCCGAGTGCGACCTTCTGCTGGTTGCCGCCCGACAGCACGCCGGTGACCTGCTCGCCGTGCGGCGTGGCGATGCGGAGTTGCTCCACCATGCGGGTGCACAACCCCTGTTCGTAGGCGCCGTCCACGAACACGCCCCTGCGTGCAAGGGTCGGGAGCGAGAGGTTCTCCCGCACGCACATGGAGAGCACGAGCCCCTGGAGCTTGCGGTCCTCGGGCACCAGCACCAGTCCCGCAGCCGCAGACTGCGCAGGCCCATGGCGGGACAGGTGGGTGGTGCCGCAACGCACGGTGCCTGCAACCGCGCGGTCGGCACCGAAAACCGCGCGCAGCAGCTCGCTGCGGCCCGAACCCAGCAACCCTGCGATGCCAACCACCTCGCCGGCCCGCACCGCGAAGGTGACCGCACGGTCGGGGTGTGCCGCAGTGCGCAGGCCCTCGACCGCGAGTGCGACCGAACCGGGGGGATGTGGCTCTCGCCGCCCGCCGCTGAGCTGGCGGCCGACCATCATGGTCACCATGCGCTCGTGGGTGGCCTCCGCGCGCGGCACCTCGCCTGCGTTCCTGCCGTCGCGCAACGCAACGACGCGGTCCGCGAGCTCCAGCACCTCGGCCATCCGGTGCGTGATGTGCACGATGCCGCAGCCGCGAGCGCGCAGCTCGCGCACGACCTGGTAGAGCCGTTCGGTCTCCGCCTGCGTCAGGCTGCTGGTGGGCTCGTCCATGACCAGCACCCGTGCGTTGCACAGCAGCGCGCGGGCGATCTCGACCAGCTGCCGCTGTCCGGGCGCCAGCGTGCCCACGATGCGCCGCGGGTCGACGTCGAGACCGACGCGCTGGAGCACGGCAAGGGCCTCTCGCTCCATGTCGCGCTCGCGCAGCCAGGGCCCGTTGCGCAGCTCGCGGCCGAGGAACAACGCGCCGGCGACCGTGAGGTTGTCGCACAGGCTCAGCTCCTGGTGGATCAACGCGATCCCGGCAGCCAGTGCGTCGCCGGGCCCGCGGAAGGTGCACGGCTGCCCGTCCACCAGCAGCGTGCCCGCGTCGGGCCGGTGGATCCCGGCCAGCACCTTCATCAGGGTGCTCTTGCCGGCACCGTTCTCGCCGATGAGGGCGAGCACCTCGCCCCGGTGCAACTGCAGCGACACGCCGTCGAGGGCGCGGACACCGGGGAACGACTTCTCGATCCCGCGCACCTCCAGCAGGGGAACAGCGCCGGGGCTCACCATCTCACTTCTTGCCGGTCTTCTGCTTCAGGTCCGCCCAGAACGCCTCGACGTTGTCCTTCACGATCTTGCGGGCCGGGATGTTGAGGAAGCCGTCCTTGGGCAGCAGTGCAGCGCGAGCATCAGGGGTGGGCGCGCGCAGCAGCTTGCTGAGCAACTCCACCGAGGTGCGACCGTACTCGTAGGGGTTCTGGACCACGGTCCCGTGGATGTGGCCGTCGAGGATGCCCTGCAGGGTCTGCTCGTTCTCGTCGAAGGCCACCACCTTGACCTTGCCGAGACGCTGCGCGGACTGCACGGCCTCCAGCACGAGTGGCGGCTCGTACTCGAACAGGCCCACCATGCACGCGATGTCGGACCACTTGCCGAGGGCGTCCTGCGCGAGGGCCTTTGCCTTCTGGCGGTCGAACTGGTCGGTGAAGGTGGCGCGGATCTCGTACTTGGCACCCTTGAGCTCCGCCTCCTGCGGGTCGAAGCGCGTGTTGTCCATGGAGCGGTCCAGCAGCTCGTCGACAAGCCCCTGCCGACGGCGACGCGCATTGTCCTGGTCGAGGGTGCCCACCAGGACCACCACGGCACCACCGTCGGGCAACACCTCCTTCACCAGCTGGCCACACATGCGCCCCGCCTCGTAGTTGTCCATGCCCACGTAGGCAAGACGCTTGCTCGCAGGGGCGTCGGAGTCGTGCGTGACGAGCAGCGCACGTCCGGCCACGCGGTCGAGAAGCGCCGTCATGTTCTGCGGGTCCTTGGGGCTCACGGCCACGCCCTGCACGCCCTTGGCCATGACGTCGTCGAGGATGCGCGTCTGCTCCTCGGCGGTGCCGGCAGCAGGCATGTGCACCGACACGTCGACGTCGAACTCCTTCTCTGCAGCCTTCACGCCGTGCTCGGCGAGGGTCCAGAACTCGGCGACGCAGTTGGTGACGAATGCAACCCTTGGCCTTGCCGGTGCGGCGCCGCCAGACGCGGGGTCGTCACCACCACAGGAGACGAGGCAGAGACCGAGGACGGACGAGAGTGCGATGCGCATGGGAACTCCTCTCAGCAGACGGTGTTGCCGCCGTTGACGGCGATGTCCTGACCCGTGAGGAACGAGGCGGCCTCGCTCGCCAGGAACGCCACGATGCCCCCCACGTCGGCAGGGATGCCCCAGCGCTTCATGGGGATGCCGGCGAGGTATGCGTCCTTGGCGGACTGCGGGTCGTTCTCGTGCCGCTCGACCGGGATCCAGCCCGGGCACACGGTGTTGACGGTGATGGCCCACGGCGCGAGCTCGCGCGCCATGCTGGCGGACCATGCGGCCTGGGCACCCTTGGCCGCGCAGTACGCGCTGAAGTTGGGCACCCCGAGTCGCACGTTCTCCGTGCCGATGTTGACGATGCGGCCCCACCGCTGCTGCTTCATGTGCGGCAGCACCGCGCGGGCCAGCAGGTAGGGCGACTTGACGAAGAAGTCGAGCATCTGCTGGTGGAAGTCCCAGCCGTACTCCTCGATGGGTGCGTGCGGCTGGTCCGGCGTCGCATTCACCACGACGATGTCGACTGGCCCCAGCTTGCGCCCGATGTCCGCGACCAGGCGGTTGACCGCGGACTCGCGCGTCACGTCCGCCCGGAACAGCCCGCCCGACCACCCGCGCGCAGTGAACTCGGCAAAGGTCCGCTCAGCCTGCTCGCGGCCGTTGCAGTAGTTGACGGCAACCTTGGCCCCGGCGGCACCGAGGGCGAAGGCCATCGCCTTGCCCAGTCCCTTGCTGGAGCCGGTCACGAGGGCGACCCTGCCCGCAAGGGATGTGGACTGCGGGTCGCACCGGCCCGCCGCCGACGGCTGCGGCGCTGCGACTGCTGGCTTCGACACCTTGGCGGGAGACGGTGCCTTGCTCTTCGTGCGCGGCTTGTTCCTCATGCGTGCGCCCTGCTGGGTGCGCGGATCATGGAGGCAGCATGGGAGCGTGCAAGGGGCTCGACCCGAAAGCGCGTACGCGTGCAACTGGCCGAGGAGCACGGTGCCCTGCATGATGGGCACCATGAACCACCCCACGCGCCGATCCCTCCTCGCCGCCGGACCCGCGGCCCTCGCAACGGCAGCGATCCCGCTGGCGCCCCAGGATGCCGCCGCGCCGGCGCAACCTGCGCGCACGCCCAAGACGCGCTTCGCGGCAAACGTCGAGATGTGGTGGGGCGGCAAGCCCTTCCTCGACCGCGTGCGCGAGGCAGCGCGGCTGGGGTTCCCCGCCGTCGAGTTCTGGCCCTGGCGCAACAAGGACCTCGGTGCACTGGCCGACCTCACCGGCGAGCTCGGCATCGAGGTCGCACAGTTCACGGCATGGGGCTTCTCCCCCGGCCTGAACGACACGGGCAACCACGCGAAGTTCGTCGAGGAGGTCGAGGCTTCCTGCGAGGTGGCCAAGAAGCTCCGCTGCAAGCTCATGACCGTGGTTGCCGGCAACGACATCGCCGGCATGAGCCAGCAGCAGATGCACGAGAACGTGATTGCGGGCCTCAAGCTCGCGGCACCCGTGGCGGAGAAGCACCAGGTGATGCTCATCCTGGAGCCCATGAACATCCGCGTCGACCACAAGGGCCACTGCCTCTACGGCAGCGCACCGGCCGTGGCCATCTGCCGCGCCGTCGGCTCACCGATGGTCAAGATCAACTGGGACCTCTACCACTGCCAGATCAGCGAGGGCGACCTGTGCGGCAGGCTCAAGGAAGGGTTCGACCAGCTCGGCTACGCGCAGCTCGCGGACCACCCCGGCCGCAAGGAACCGGGTACGGGCGAGATCCACTACCCGCGGGTGCTGCGCGCGCTCCACGAGCTCGGCTACCGTGGCTACGTGGGCGTCGAGTGCAGCCCGAGCAAGCCCGAGGCAGAGGCTGCAAAGAGCCTCTGGCACGTCGACCAGTGGTGAGCGCGCCACGGCGGCAGCTGCCGCCGGACGCACTCGGGCAGTACCTCACTCCTCGCGGCGGCCGCCGAACAGTCCCAAGGCGTGGGCCCAGTAGAGGAGCTGCAGCAGCGAGGTGACGAAGCCGGCCACATAGGTCAGGGCCGCTGCGTTGAGCACCTTGCGGGCGCCCGGCAGTTCGTCGGCACCGAGGATGCCGCCCTGCGCGAGGGTGGCGAGGGCGCGCCTGCTGGCGTCGAACTCGACCGGCAGGGTGACGAGCGTGAAGACCGTGGAGGTGGCGAACAGGGCCAGGCCGAGCCAGCCCACCGTGGCGCCGCCGCCATGGATGCCGCCCATGGCGATGGCGACGACCACCAGCACCAGCCCGATGTTGGTGCCGAAGCCCGCGACCGGCACCCAGGCCGAGCGGAACTTGAGGGGGCCGAACGCGTGGGCGTGCTGGATGGCGTGGCCCACCTCGTGTGCGGCGACGCCGAGCGCAGCCACGCTGTTCGAGTGGTAGACCGGCTCGCTGAGCCGCAGCGTGCGGGTCGAGGGGTCGTAGTGGTCGGTGAGCTTGCCGGCCACCGGTTCGACGGTGACGCCGTCAATGCCGTTTGCCTGCAGGATCGCATGGGCCACCTGGGCCCCGGTGAGGCCTCGGCGGCTGGCAACCTGGCTGTAGCGGGCAAAGGTGCTCTTGACGCCCATCGTGGCGAAGAGGCCGAGCACCATGCCCACACCGATCACAACCCAGTACACGGGATCGAGCATCATGTCGTTGGGAACACTCCTTGGTTTCCGGGAGGTGAGGACCCGGAGGACGGAGAGAGGTAGTACGGACTCCCGGGTGATTCCAGAGCGTCCTGCTGCGCCCCCGGCGCGACGAGGATTTCGGCGGCAGGGGGCCCACCGGGCGCCGACCCCCACTATCCTTCCGCCCCGCACCACCCACCCATGGACCCCAAGACGCTCCGGATCGCCTTGTTGTCGGCCCTGCTGCCGGTCGCCTGCACGTCCCTGTCCCCGGAGGAGCGGAACCAACTCGCCCTCTGCCAGCAGAACGCGGCGACCTACTGGGGCGGTGGCATGCTGGACCAGTGCCTCGGGATGGCGGAGAAGGGCCTCGAGATCGACCCCGAGGACTACAAGCTCAGCACGATGAAGGGCATGGTCTGGCTGCGCCAGGCATCGGACGACCGGTTCTCCGACGAACAGCAGGTGCGACTGCTGCAGAAGGCCCAGGAGCAGCTCGCCTCCGTCTACGGATGGCGCTCGCCCAGCAGGCATGAGGGCTTCCTGCTGCTCGGCTACGGGATGGTGCTGCAGGCGCGCGGCATCCGCCGGATGCAGGACTCCATCCGCGACCGCGACGCCGCGAAGTCGCTCGGCACCCGCGCGTCCGGGTACGAGAACCGCATGGAGGCTGCTGCAGAGGCCGAGTCCGAGGGTCGCGAGCTGCTCGCCGAGGCGCGCACGGTGTTCGAGGTGCTGCTGGAGCGAGGCGACCTCACCATGCTCGCCCACTACCACCTGATGCAGGTGGCCGCCGGCCTCGAACAGCCCGACCTGGTGCTCTCCAACGGCAACAGCTACCTGGAGGGAGTGCGCAAGTTCCAGGAGGTCAACCAGTCCCGCATCGAGGCCTCCCCCACGGCAACCTTCGAGCGCGAACTGCGCAAGGAACAGGACCGCATCCGGAGCCAGGAGCTCGACGTGCGCGTGTTCCTCGCGAAGACGCTCTACGACCAGAAGAACTACGCAGCGGCCGTCGTGCACCTCGATGCGGTGCTCGCAGCCAACCCGTCCCGCACCACCGACTACTTCAACCGCGGTCGGTGCTTCCGCGAGCTGGGCCGTGCAGACGATGCACGCGAGGACTTCCGTCGGTTCGTGGCCACGTCCAACCTGCCCGCTTCCAACCCGCGCATGGTCGAGGCCGTGCAGTTCCTCGGGCAGTGACGGACGCCCCCACTCCTCCCGCGGCACCGCCTGGCAGGATGCCGCCGCGGCCCCGTCACAAGCTGCCGCGCGCGGCACGCCTCCTCTCCCAGCGCGACTTCCGCCGCGTCTACGGCCGCGGACGCCGTGCGAGCGGCAGGTTGATGACCGTGGTGGTGCTCCCGTCCCGTGACGCACGGGGTGCAAAGCTCGGGCTGAGCGTGTCCAAGGACCACGGTTCGGCCGTGGTCCGCAACAAGATCAAGCGGCTGCTGCGCGAGGCGTTCCGGCTCGAGCGTCCGGACCTGCCCCCCGCAGTCGAGGTCGTCATCGTGCCCAAGGTGCGCGAGGAGAAGCTCGTGCTCGCGGAGCTGCGCACGGAACTGCGCGAGCTGGTGACGAGGGCCGCTGGCGCACGCGGCGAGCCGGCCAGGAGGCCGCGCCGGTGAGGTGGCTGCTGGTGCTGCCCGTCTGGCTGTACATGCGGCTGGTCTCCCCGCTGAAGCCACCCACCTGCAGGTTCCATCCCAGTTGCTCGCGGTACGCATTCGACGCGCTGCGGACCCACGGTGCGCTGCGCGGCTCGTGGCTCACCCTTTGGCGCTTGTTGCGGTGCCAGCCGTTCGGCACGCCTGGGTTCGACCCGGTGCCGCCTGCGACAGCTCAGGGCCGTGCGCGGTAGACGTAGATGGTCTCGTCCTTCGGGCCGACCCAGATCGGGAACACGGCCTGCAGCTCGAGGTGCTCGCGCAGCGACTCCTCGAGCTTGCCGTCAGGGTCCTTCTCGCGCAGTTCCGGGAGCGTGACCACGGCGTAGAGTTCCTTCTGCTCGGCCTGCGCACGGCTGCGCAACTCGTCGAAGTACGCGGCCGCCCCGCCCTGCCGGGCCATGTTCGACGTCTCCAGGCTCACGACCTCGCGGCCTGGGTACGGGTCGGCCTTGCCGAACTCGCTGTAGTGCCAGCGACGCAGGTAGAACTGCATGGTCGGCTCGTTGATGGTGAGCACCAGCATCCTGCCGGTCGTGTTGGTCCGTTGGATGTGCACTGCCACGTCGCGCCACTGCCCCCGGTCACCGCGCTGCACGGTGAAGTACAGGAAGTCGTAGGCCACCATGTCGAGGCAGACGATTGCAGGGAGCACGAGGGCAGGCAGCAGGCGCCCCCAGTTGGCGACCTTGCCGATGGACTGGTGCAGCACCTCACCGATCTTCACCGAGGCCGCGCCGCACAACAGCAGCACCGCAGGCAGCGTGCAGAACGCGTAGCGGGCAGTCACCTTGACGAGGCTGGTGCCCAGCACGCCGAGAGCGATCAGCGGGACGACGACCCAGCACGACAAGAAGAGGATGCGCCCCTGCAGCCGCGTCTGCATGAGCAGCCAGACGCCGACCAGGGCAACCAGCAGCAGCGACGGACGGAAGTAGAAGGCGATGGTCTGCAACAGGTGCAGGAGCGACGGGTCCGACTTGGCGCGCACGAACTCGTGGAACGGCGGCACCATGCTCATCACCTGTGCGACGATGACGCCGAGGAGCAGCACGAGCCCGGTGCGCATCAGTGAGCGCGAGTCGAGCCTGCGCTGGGCCAGCCACGCGTAGGTGGCCATCGGCGCAAAGAGGAGCCCGGCCGTCGGGTGGCTCATCACGCCGAGCACCACCAGCAGGATCGACGCCATCAGGAGCAGCAGGCTCCGGCGCACCACACTGAGCCAGAACACTCCCGCCCCGAGCAGCGCGAAGAAGAACACGAGGACGTAGCTGCGGGCGTTCTGGCTGAAGTAGATGTGCCACGGGTTCACGGCGAGCAGCAGTGCCGCGAGGAGTGAGGCGGACCTCCCCACGAGCATGTTGCCGACGATGGCGAGCAGCGGGACCGAGAGGATGCCGAAGAACGCGAACGGCAGCCGGAGCCAGCCCTCGCTGTGGTGCGTGAGGAGCCCGGCGTCCAGCAACCACCGGAGCAGCAGGTACGAGAGCGGGTACCAGGAGCGGTTGCTCTCCCAGAAGATCGAGTCGGGCATGGTGGCATCGCGCCACGTGTGGGCCTCGTCGACCCAGAACGACCATTCACCGAGCCCCAGCAGCCGCAAGGCGGCGCCGAGCACCGTGATGGCGAGGAGTGCCCAGAGCTGCCGGTCGGTGAACGCGCGCGAGGGTTCGTCGAGGCGCACGCGGGCGAACCCGTTGCCCGGCGGCAGGTCCTCCTTTGTTCTCGCGGTGCTCTCGCTCATGGCATCGGGACGTCGAACCAACCATAGACATCGGCTTGGACCGGGGACACGGCGAGACCCTGCATCCGAGCCCCTGCTGGCATGGGGCCTTCCGCCGCCCCGTACGCAGCCAGCGCGCTGGCTGCGACCGATGCGAGTCCGTCCGAGCCGAGTCGATCCTCGTGCACGCCTGCCCAGCTGAAGAGGGCCAGCGTGCCACCGGCGAGCTCGGGCGCGTGCACCCGCAGGACCCGCGCACCGTCGCCACGCGTCTCCCACCCTGCGGTGACCCTTGCCTTGCCCGGGTACGCGAGGGCCGCCTGTCGGTCAGGGCCCGAGAGTTCCGCTTCCACGCCGCGCACCCGCAGTACGGGCAAGCCGAGTTGCTGCACCCAGCGCGCATGGACGCTGCCCTCCACGACCCACAACGTGTCCACCGCCTCCTGCCGGTGCGGCGGCTGCAGGGCCAGCGCAAACGTGCGCGCCTCGGCAACGGTGCATTCCACGGGCAGTTCGAGCACCACCGAGCCGAACAGTGGTGCGCGAGCCTGGACGCTCCCGACCAGCCGGCTCGCGTCCGCGAGCTGCAGTTGCGTGCGCACGCACAACAGTGCCGGCAGCGGGGCGAGCATGGGCACGACGACGAGACTGAGCAGGCCGCGCTCGCGCAACAGCGGCGCAACGGCAAGGCCAGCGAGGGCAGCGCCAACCCCACAGGCCACGGGCGGAAGCCCACCGACCACCAACAGTCCCGCGAGGCCCATGGCCAGCGCGGCGCCGGCACAGGAGGCAAACCACCCGTTCCGCCGCACCACGGGGAGCAACGTACCGGGCACGACGACCAGCAGTGCGATCGCGAGGGCCTGGAGCTCGGCCGCGCCGCGCACGGACGCAGCCGTGCCGTGCACCACCTCGACTGCCGTGGGCGGCCCGCCCCAGCGCGGCGCGAGGATCGCTGCGCCTGCAGCCGCACCCGAGACCAGGGCTGCAAGAGTTCCGTGCACGGGATTGAGTTCTCTCGGGCTCGCCTGCATGGTGTTGCCGTGGTCCCAGCGTATTGCGCGCCCACGCGGCGACAACACCTTCAGGCGCTGTTGCTCGCCGCACTGTGTGCAGTGCTCTTCCTGCGCGAAGCGCTGGTGCCCGGACGCTCGCTCGTCCCCTACCCGCCCGAGGTGATGGACGTGCAGGGCGCGCAGCGGAAGGCTGCAGGGCTGCTGTCCACACCCGAACAGCTCGCCGAGGTGGGTCGCGGCAACGTGTCGATGGGCGACAAGTACAACCAGTCGCTCTGCTGGGACCGGGTGCTGGAGACCCGGCTGCGCCAGGGCGAGGTCCCGCTGTGGACGCGCGACATCGGCGGGGGCGCGAGCTTCGTGCCCCAGATGGCCCAGGTCTGGCAGCCGTGGAACGCCCTGCTGCTCGTGCTCCCGGCCGAGCAGTGGTACGGCTGGTTCGTGTTCGGCCACCTCGTGCTGGGCGGCTGGCTCGCATGGTGGTTCCTGCGCTCCGTGGGACTCGGCCAGCCCGCCGCCCTGCTGGGCCTCACCTGTGCGGTGCTGGGGCTCTGGACGCAGTGCAAGCTGCACCACAACGTCATCCTCACCGCATCGCTCTCGCTGTGGCCTGCCCTGGGGTGCGTGCACGCGATCGCCCGCGGCTCCCGCTCCCTGCGCACCGTCGGTTCGCTGGCCCTCTGGACGGGACTGAGCTGGTCCTCGGGGTTCGCGGTGGTCGCACTGCAGGTCAGCTACCTCTCGGTGGGCTGGGCACTGTGGCTCTGCCTCGGCAACCCGCGCGGCCAGCGCCTCGCACCACTGGTTCGCACCGGTTGTGCCATGGCCCTCGGCGGCATGCTGTCGCTCGCACAGATGGGACCGGTGCTGCTGGCCGCGACCGAGTCGGCACGCACTGCAGCACCTGGGCTCGACCCGGGCGCGCGGGCACTGGAACTCGACCACCTGCTGACGCTCGCGTGGCCCGACCTCCTGTGCTGGGCCTCGGACCGGTTCCAGGCCCAGCCCGAGCTCGCGAGTCCGTTTGCCGCGCCCACCCGCCCACCTTGGAGCCAGCTGGTGCTCCTCTCGCAGCCCACCGACGCTGCTGGCAGCACGGTGCACAACTGGGTCGAGTGCAGCTTCTCGCTTGGCATCGCAGCACTTGCCTGCGCCGCGGCGGCCTTCGGCAACTGGAACCGCAGGCGCGCCGCACTGGCCCTCGGTGCCGTGGCAGCCCTCGGCTTCGGGATCGCGAGCGGCGCGACACCGTTCGTGCTGCTGGCGAAGGTGCTGCCCGGCCTCGGCGCAGCCGACCTGCGCAGGCTGCTGTTCGTCACCAGCAGCGCGCTCGTGGTGCTGGCTGCGCTCGGTGCCGAACGCATCGTGCGCGACGGCCCGGGCAGGCTGGTGCGCGGCCTCGTCGGCACCCTTGCACTCGCCAGCGGACTCGCACTGCTTTGGCTGCTGCAGCAGGACGAGAACTCCTTCGTGGACGCAACGGCAGCACTGCTCGCCCGCGACGCGACCAATCCGCTGGTGCAGCAGGCAGGAGGATCCGCCCAGGCCCTTGCCGCTGGCATCCGCGCGGCCATGCGCCCGGGCGAGGCACTGGGCAACCTCGACGCCCTCGTCGTCACCGCCACCCGCGCACTCGCGGTCTCGTTGCTGGTGCTGTTGGCCCTCGCGGCCCGTCGACCGGCCCTCCGCATCGGCCTGCTCTGCGCGCTTGCTGCGGGCGAGCTGCTGCACGCAGGCCTCGGCCCCGTCCAGACCGTCGAGTCGAACCGGGTGCGTACGCCCCCGCTCGTGGTGCAGCCGGTGCTGGATGCCGCTCCCGAGCAGGGTGGCTTCCGACCGCGTATGCAGCGCCTCGGCAGCCGCGAGGACGCACGCGTCCAGTCGCTGTACCCACCCAACCTGGGTGCCTTCCACGGCATCGAGGACCTGTCTGCCTACAACCCGCTGCCACCTGCGCGCATGGAGGAGCTGTTCCGCTGCATCGAGCCGGATGTCCCCGGCAAGGTACCGGTGGCGTTCGGCGGTGCAGGTGTGGGCTGGTTCCACGACGCGGCCTCCCTGCATCACCCGCTGTGCGACCTGCTCGGCATCCGCTTCGTGCTCTGCAGCCCGGCTGCAGCTGCAGAAGCAGGCCTCGTGGACCGCACGCCAGCAGGGACCGGCGGCTTCCGCCTGCTCGAGCGGACCACCGCCCTCCCACGCCTGACCATGGTGCACCAGGTCGAGTGCATCCCCGACAAGGCTGCGCGACTGGCGCGGCTCGCCGACCCCGCGCGCGACGTGCAGGAGGTCGTCGTGCTGGAGTCCCCCGCCACCGGGCTGCCCGTGGCCGATCCACGCGCGGGCGACGCACGCATCGAGGTCGTGCAGCTCGCGGACGAACGCGTGGTCTTGACCGTCGAAACGCCTGCGGCCGGCTGGCTGCGCCTCGCCGACCCGTGGGACCCCGGTTGGACCGCTGCCATCGACGGGACCCGCGTGACCGTCCACGTGGCCGACCACCACCTGCGCGCCGTGTTCGTGCCGAGGGGCCGGTCGACTGTCGAGTTCCGCTACGACGCCCTGGTGGTCGTCTGGCCGCAACGGATCGCCTTGTTGGCACTCCTGCTGGTCCTCGGCCTGCTCGCCTGCCGATCCAGCCGTTCGTGACCCCCATGGCCCACGAGCAACCGAGGAGCTGGCCCGCGCTGCTGCTGCTGGCCGTGCTGCCGTTGTTGCTGCTCTGGCCCAACCTCACGGGAAGCCGGAGGTTCGTGCCCTACGACCTGGGCCTGTTCCCTCCTGCCTCGCTCAAGGCCGAGCCTGCGGACCTGGAACGCATGCGCACCGACGCGAACCTCGACGTCACCGAGGTGCCCGTGTGGTTCGTGCCCGAGCTGCGGTTCGCGCAGGAGCAACTCGCCGCGGGCGAGTTGCCGACCTGGAACCCGACGGCGCGCGGTGGCGCACCCGTGCACGCACACG
Organism: Planctomycetota bacterium; assembly: GCA_041178545.1. GTDB lineage: Bacteria > Planctomycetota > UBA1135 > UBA1135 > UBA2386 > JBEATZ01. The sequence continues at coordinate 29,363 of JBEGVB010000167.1, read as the reverse complement.
GCCTGCTCGGCCTCGCATACCCGCCCAACTGGTTGCTGTTCCTGGCAGACGACCCCGAGCGCGGGCTCGGCTGGACCTGCTGGGTGAGCCTCGTGGTCGCGGGATGGCTGACCTTCGGCCTGCTGCGCCACCTCGGCATGGGAGTGCTGGCCGCCTGCTTCGGGGCCCTGGTGTTCCAGTGCTCGCAGACCCTGGCGGCAAACGCACCGTTCTGGATGCGACTCGCGAGCCTCGTGTGGCTGCCCGGCGTGCTCTGGTCCATGCTCGCGGTGGCCGACAGTCCGCGGCGCGCGGGACCGGTTGCCGCCCTGGGTGCATGTTCCGCCATGCCGTGGCTCGCCGGCTTCCCGCCGTTTGCCGCAGCTGGTTCGTTGCTCGCAGCCGGGTTCGGCATCGCGCTGTGCACCCACCGGTGGCACGCCATGGGCCCACGCGCTGCGGGCTCGCTGCTGGCCACACTCGCTGCCGGGGCAGTCCTCGGGGCACTCGTCGCGTCGGTGCAACTGCTGCCCACGCTTGCCTTCTTCCCGCACAGCGCACGCGCCACGGCACCCGACGTCGACACGGTCCTGCAGAGCGCCTTCGACCCGGTCAACTTCGTCGGCTGGCTCGTCCCCAACCTCTTCGGCACCCCGTGGACGACGTCCGTGCTGCCCTACGACCGGTCGCCCCTGCTGCTGCAGTGGTGCGGGCTCGAGGGTGCGGACGGACGTGCGCTGCTGCCCAACCACAACCACACCGAGTACGCCCTCTACCCCGGCGTGCTCGCCTTCCTGCTCGCAGTGCACGGGGCCCTCTACGGAGCCGGCCGCTTCCGGCGGTTCGCGGCCCTGGCGCTGGTTGCGGCCAGTGCACTGGGCACGTGTGCGGGTCCGCTGGAGCAGTTGTTCCGGCTGCCCTTGCTGCAGAACGTCTGGCCGATGCGCCTGCCAGCGGCAGCGATGCTGCTCGTCGCATGGCTTGCCGCCTCGGGGCTCGACCGCATGCGCGGCGACGGCAAGGGAGCGACCTGGCTGCTCGTGGGCGGCACCGTGCTGGCCGCACTCACCCAGTGGCAGGCAGAGCGCTTCGCACTCGGCACCAGTGAACTGGTCGACGCCGTCTCGATCGACATCGCCGCCCGCTACCGCGAGATGCGGTCCGGCATCGACCTTGCGTTCGTGCGCGACGAGTACGTCGGGCTCGCGACCTTCCGTGCGGCCTTCGAGCAGGCAGCAGGGGCCCTCACCCGCACCACGCTCTTCTCGCTCGTTGCGGCGGGCACGGGCCTGCTGGTGCTCATCTTCCGCTTCAGCAGGCGCATCCGCGCCGGCGCCATGCTGCTCGTGCTGCTGGTCGCTGCCGTCGACCTGCTGCCGGTCAGCAGCCGCTACCTTCGCGGCCAACAGGCAGGGACCGACTCGAGTACCGCGGTGCACGGGTTCCTCGCAGGACAACGCACCCGCGCGGCAGGTGACGGAGGGTTCACCGTGGCCCGTGCCTCGAGGACACCCACGCTGCCCTCCCAGCTGCCGCCGGGCATGCTGCTGCCGCTCGGCATCCGCGACCTCCAGTTCGACACCCACTACGACGGCAGGTCGCACGAACCGCTGGTGCGGCTGTTCGGACCCGAGACGGCAGCCAAGGGATACGTCGCGCGGACCCTGCCCGACGACGCGAGGCTGCAACACCCGCTGCTCGACCTGCTCGGCATCCGTTACGTGCTCGCCACCGAGGAGCTGGCAGCCGGCGGCACCCGGGTGGGCCCGCCGTTCGCAGGGCCGGGCGGCAGCTTCCACGTGCACGAGCGCGCCAGTGCCCTGCCGCGCGCCTTCACCGTCGGCACGCTGCGCGTGCTGCCGGACGACGAGGCCGTGCTGGCCCACATGACCTCGACTGGGTTCCGGCCTGCCGACGAGGCACTGTGCACGGCAGCAGGTGCACCGGCAACCGACCCCGCTGCCGGTGCCGCCCCGCCCCGCGCCGTGCGCTTCGTCGACGACCGGGCCACCGACGTGACCCTCGAGGTCGGCGCGGGCAGTGCCTGCTGGTTGGTGCTGACCGACACCATGCTGCCGGGCTGGAGTGCAACCGTCGACGGACACGAGGTCGCCGTCCTGCGCGTCAACCACTCCATGCGCGGCGTGGAGCTGCCCGAGGGCGCATGCACGGTGCGCTTCCGCTACGCGGCACCAGGTCTCGCTGCAGGCATGGTGGCGAGCGGCGTGGGACTCGCCGTCCTCGCGGCGCTCGGACTCGTCACCCTCTTGCGCGCGCGTCAGCGCACGGCGCCGGTGGCCGGACCCAGCTGATCGAGCCGCACGGGCACCGGCTCGTGCGTCGCGGAGCCGAGTTCGACCTCCCAGTGGTGGTCCAGGTCCCCCGCAGGTGCAACGCGCACCTGCAGGCCGCGTGCATCGGGAAACGTGGCGACACCGTCCTCGTCGCACGTGGCATCGCCGAGCCACACGCGGCCGTTCACCCAGGCACGGAGCACGGCACCTGCCGCCGGCACGTCACCCGAGGTCAGGCGGACCCGGAACGGGTTCGGCCCGAGGTTGCGTGCCGCACGCCGTGGTGGCGAGCCCGGGAGTGGACTGCCACGGTCGGCCCCTGCACCCGCGCCCGACCCCGCGGCCAGCGTGCGGTCCGCTGGGTGCGGGCCTGGGGCGACGGAGGGCGTCGCAGGCGCACCCCGTGGGAGCGGGCCGGTCGGCTGGACCTCCGACGCCCCGGGCCACACCACGAGGACGAGGAGGACGAGCCCGGCAGCAGCCAAGGCTGCCACCGGGCCCCGCAGCGACGCGCCCCGCGCGGTTGCACGGGGCTCGCCACGCACACGGTCAGTCGCCAATCCGACCGCCGTCGGTCCTGCGGATGACCACCGTAGCAGAGCGTGGACGACCACCGAACGGCCAGCTGCTCACCGTGCTGGGGCTCGAGACCGTGGGCGCGCCGAACTGGCTGTTCCAGAACGAGGTCGACTCGCCCGGGTGCTGGATGTTCACGAACATCGTGCGCTTGTCCGGGGTCGTGATGACACCCGTGACCTCGCAGCCACGAGGGCCGGTGAGGAACCGCTTCACGACGCCCGTCTCCGGGTCGGCAGCCAGCATCTGGTTGTTGCCGATGTTGTTGTAGCCACGCGAGGCCAGGTTCTGGGACGAGTTGCTGATGTCCGTCTGGATCCACACGATGCCGTCCGGGTCCGCCCAGATGCCGTCGGGCGATCCGAACACCGGCTGGGTCGCGGGAACTGCCGGGTCGTACGCAGGGTCACCGGCCAGCAGGTAGATGTCCCAGCGGAACGTCGTTGCGGTGTTGTCGCGCCGCTTCTCGGCGATGCGGACGATGTGACCGTACGGGTTGTTGTTGCGGTTCGAGTTGACCGGGCTGTTGTTGCCCGTGCCGTTGGTGAACGTGACGTACACGTCCTTGGACTTGGGGTTGACCGCGACCCACTCCGGACGGTGGCAGCGCGTGGCACCCAAGGCATCGGCGGCCTGACGGGTACGGATGAGCACGTCCGCCTGGTCGACCCAGCCGTTGGCGACCGTGAGCGGGCCAGTGCCGTGCACGAGGGGCAGCCAGGTGCCGCTGCCGTCCGCGTCGAATCGCGCGACGTAGAGCGTGCCGTGGTCCAGCGGGCTCTCGTCGCGGTCGAGGTGGTCCTTCCACGGGCGCTCGCTCACGAACTTGTAGACGTACTCGCCGTTCTCGTCGTCGCCCGAGTACGCGACCGCACGGCCGCGCGCCTCACACACCGTTGCACCCTCGTGCTTGAAGCGTCCGAGCGCAGTGCGCTTGACCGGCGTGGAGTCGGGGTCGAAGGGGTCGATCTCGACGATCCACCCGAACCGGTTGGCCTCGTTGCGGTTCACGTCGAGGTCGAAGCGCGGCTCCGCCACGTGCCAGTTGTAGCCGAAGCCCGTGCGCGTCACGCCGTAGCGGGACTCGAGCGCGGTTGCGGTCCATGCCGAGTTCGCCGTGCCAAAGTAGCCGTTCCAGTTCTCCTCGGCGGTCAGGTAGGTGCCCCAAGGCGTGTAGCCATGGCCGCAGTTGTTGAGCGTGCCAAGGGGCTGTGGGGTGACCGTCGAAACCAGCATCGGGTGGTTCGCGGGGACCGGGCCCGAGAAGTCCATCGGCGTGTTGCCGGTGATGCGCCGGTTGAAGCGGGAGCCGACGAGGTGCGACCAGTTGCCCTGGCCGTCCCTGCGCACCTCCACCACCGTGACACCGTGCCCGTTGAGTGCCTTCTGGACCTTCTCGCGTCCCGCCGCGTCGTTGGTGATGGCCGGTCCCTGTGCCGCACTGTAGATCTGGTTCGCGTCCGTGTACTCGTGGTTCAGCACGAGGAGGCCGCGGCCGCGGTCCTGACGCAGGCCACGCTCGTTGCGTTCGTCGAACGAGAAGTAGTGCATCCCGTCGTGGTTGAAGCCAACCTGACCGGCCTGTTCCGCCGCCGTGTTGGAGGCGTCTTCACGGAACGCAGCACTGTTGGCGAAGAGCGGGGTGCCCCACGGCACCAGCACGCTCCACGTGTAGCCGGGAGGCACCACGATGGTGTCTGCGCTGCTGGGAGGGACCTCGGTGAACGTGAGCTGCTCGTTCGTCTCGGACGTCTCGCCACCCGTTGCTGCAGCACGCGCATGGGCCGTGCGGCTCGCGAGCAGGCCGGCCCCGAGGAACTGGGCCGCAGTGAGACCGAGTGCTCCGCCGAGGAGGCTCCGACGGTCGACGCGCTGTTCGACCAGTTCCTCGAGGCGGGGGTTGTTGCTGGGGTTGGAGCCGTTGGGATTCTCGTCGGAGAGATGGTGTGGTTCGTGGCGGTTCATCGTGGATCCGAGGGTTTGGTGTTCGCGCACCGCCGTGGTGCACGCTTGTGCCCTGGAACCAAACCGTCGGTGTGATGGGATTCGTGGAAGGCCCGGTGAAGGTTTTCCGATCTGGCGGCAAGTCAGACGACGGATCGCAGCAGCGCTGCGACACCGCTCAGCGCGCGAGCCGCGCCGCGCACGCCATGCCACAGCAGGCGAGCACGCCCATCGCTGCAAACGACAGCACGCCATCCATGCTGCCCCACGACACCTCGAACAACCGGCCTGCGACCAACGTGCCCAGCGCGTGGAACAGTCCACCGGTCATCGCACCGACGAGACCCTGCCCGGTGTTGGCGAGGCGCGACGGCAGCACCCGGCCCACGTAGGCGATCGCCGCAAGGTGGGTGCAACCAAAGCTCACCGCGTGCAGCAACTGCGCCCCCGCCAGTACCGGGACCGAGGTGGTCGCACCCAGCACGCCCCATCGCACGAGGGCACCCAGCCCACCGAGCAGCAGCAGGCTGCGCGGCGACCAGCGGTCGGCAGCCTTGCGGAACCAGACGAACAGCGCGATCTCGGCGAGCACCGCCTCGGCCCAGAGCGCGCCGGCAACACCCGGACTGATCCCGTGGTCGATCCAGTGCAGCGTGGAGTAGCCGTAGTAGGCCGCATGGCTGCCCTGGATGAACCCGGCTGCGAGCAGCAGCCAACGGAACGAAGGGTCGCGCAGCAACTTCATGATGGCACTGCCCTCGCTCGGACGGTGCACCGCGTCGCGCCGCGGCAGCGCGAGTGCACAAACCCAGGTGAGCGTCAGCAGCACGATCAACAAGGGGTACAGGCCGGCCACGCGCGCCTCGCTTGCGGCGCCGCCGCCGCTGGTGCCGAGCCAGATGCCTGCCGCGAGGTTGACCACGAGGAAGGACAGCGATCCCCACGTGCGCACCGGTCCGTACCGGAAGCCCAGCCGCTGCCCGACCGCGACCGTGAGCCCGTCGACGAGCGCGTGCATGGGCGGGTAGACGATGCCGAAGGCGATGCCCGCGAGCGCGAAGGCGAGCGTTCCCGATCCTGCTCCATAGGCGGCAAAGGCAACGATGCTCGCGAACGCGAGCCGCCGGACCAGGCGTGCAGCACACCCGTGCGCGTCCGCCTGCTGGGACCACAGTGGGCCCGCGACGGTCCGTGCTGCGATCATCGCCGTCAGCACCCACGCGATCTCGGACTTGCTGCACCCCTGTTGGTCCAGCCAGAGCGGCCAGAAGGGCATGAACACGCCGAGGACGGCAAAGGAGGCGACGTAAAAGCCTGCGAGCCGCAGCGCCGAGTTCCTTGGGGGCGCCTCTTCGGCGGACCAGCTCATGTCCGCACGATCCTCACCGATGGCGACCTGCCGTGCAAACCACAGCCGGTCGCGGCCCGCAACACCGGCTCACTCGGCCACGCGGCGGTACACCGACACGAACGGCGGCTGCTTGGTCTTGGCAGGGTCGAACTCGATCGACTGGCGCAGCTCGTCCGGTCCCGTGCGTTCGTAGACCACGGCACTCACGCCCTCGGCGTCGCCGGTGCCGCGGAACTCGACCCTGCTGTCGGTCATCGACTGCAACTCAAACAGCGAGACCTCCTTGCGCTTCTCGGGCACGTCGAGGTCGCGGTGCATGTGACGCAGCCGCAGCACCACCTTGTCCTCGTGGATCGCGACCTGGCTCACCTCGACGAACGCGCACTTCCCGTCGAGGCGCACCTGCCGGAACGTGCCGACGAGGAACTGCCCGCGCGGCACCATCCAGTGCTCCTCGTTGACCGTCTTGTTGGGGTTGACGCACACCCAGCGGCCCGAGAGGAACGAGAGCGGCGCGATGCGCGGGTCGGCCTTGGCATGGGCCGGCAGGTCGACCGAGGGTCCGGCAGGGCTGCCCGTGGCACAGGCGGCGAGGCCGAGGGCGAGCGCGAGGACGGCAGCATGGAGGCAGCGGTTCATGGGGCGCGGCACGTTACCCAGCTGCCCGGTCCCGGGCTACCGCGTCACGAACTGTCCCTCGTTCTGCGCCGCCAGCTCCTGCAGGAACTCACCACCCTTCCCGGTGCCGGTGAAGACGGCGTGGATGCGCACACGCCGGTAGCGGTTGGAACTGCGCACCAGGTCGAGGATCTCCTGCGGCTCGGTGACCTCGCCGCTCGTGGGCTCCCCGTCGGTGAGCAGGAACACCTCCTCGATGCCGCCCTCGACCTGTTCCCCGAACCGCTGCTCCTGCAGCGAGAGTGCCTGGTCGAGGGCCTCGTAAAGGTTGGTGCCGCCCAGCGCGCGCCACCTGCCGAGGATCTCGGTGAGCGAACGGATCGACTCGGACGAGGACGTGAGCGGCTTGCGCGTCCAGATGCGCGCCTCGGCATCGAACGTGATGACGTGGGCGCGCGACTCGTTGCCCATGGACTGCACCGCCCGCAACAACTGCTCCTTGGCAAGGTCGAGGCGGGTGCCGCTGCCGCTGGAGGCGGCCTGGTCCATGGAGCCCGAGGTGTCGATGAGGAAGGCGATCTCGCGACCGGTCACCGGCACGTCGAAGAAGCGCGCCCGCGTCCCGCCGTCCAAGCCCGACACCCGCTGTGGCGGCGGCACCACCACGCGATCGCCCTCGGCGGTCCAGAAGGCGCGCCATGCCGCGGCATCCGTCCCGTGCAGCGCCCCGGTCATCTCCTGCAGCGCACGCGCTGCACGGTCCATGAGCAGCGGGGAAGCGCGCTCGTTCACGGCCTTGGTCAGCTTGTCGACCTTGCCGCGCCTGCCGTCGAGCACCTCGATGAGCACGGGCACCGAATCCCTGCGCGGCAGCGACGCGGCCAGGTCCACGAGGTCCATGTCCGTGCGCCAACCCATCGTGCCGAGCCGCGCGAGCGCGGTCTGCAGCGCGCGGTCGAGTTGGCCCGCAGGCAGTTCGTCCTTGCGCCGCAGCAGCGCGAGCATGGCGCGCACGAGGGCCTGGCTCACGACTGGGTGCCGCTCGACGCCCAACGCCCGCGTGAGCATCGGCAACAGCGTCGGGTCCTGTGCCAGCTCGAGTGCCTCGGCAGCGGCAAGCCGCACGCGCGGGTCGCCGGCACCGAGCGCCTGCACCACTGCCGGCCGGTCCGCGGCACGCGCGCGCTGCGCCAGCACCCGCACCGCGGCGACCCGCCTGCCGAGGTCGAGCGCCGACGGCGTGTCGGCGACATCGAACGGCGACGCGCCGCTCGCAGCCACCTCGGCCAGCAACCGGTCGACGCCAGCATCGTCCATCCTCAGCAACGAGTCGTGGCCCAGTTGGCGCACCTCGATCGCGTTGCGGTCCGCGAGGCTGCGCTCGAACCCCACGCCGGCGAGGCTCAGCACCGCGTCTGCCACCGTCATCGACGGCGTGCGCTCGGCCTGCACCAGCATGCGCTGCAGCACGTCGAGGTGCGTGAGCCGGTTGAAGTCGCGCTCCTCCACCAACCGCGCCGCCCGCGCGGGCGCCACGTAGCCCGGTTGCGCCCCAGCCTGCGAGAGCGTGCCCTGCGGCCCGAGTGAACCCGACTCGAAGCCCTCTGCCCAGGACTCGATGGCGAGCGCCAGTGGCTGCACCGCGGGGTTGGCCTGCACGGCCTGTGCCGCGAGCGGGAACGCTGCCGCGAGCAGGACTGTGGTCCGGTGCAGGGTGCGCAGGGCGCGGTGCGGCATGGGGCGCAAATGTAGCCGGACCGGCGGTCCGTCCGGAGACCTTGGGCGGGCCACCGTGCGGCACGCGACTCCCGTTCCGGTTGCCGCGTGCCGCTCCGTGCCGGTCCCTGCAAGTGGTGGAGGCGGCGGGAATCGAACCCGCGTCCCAAGATGCCCCGTCCAAGGCCTCTACGTGCGTAGGTCGTCGTTTGTGTCGTCCGCGCGGCTCCGACGACCAGGATCCGCGCGGACCATCCCGACAAAGTCTCGCCGCATCCGTGCCGGGCAACCGGATGCAGCCAGCCTGCTGTGTAGCGCCTCGGCCCCCCGCAGACAGTGGGACCTCGGCGTGGCTAGAACTGACCTAGATCAGGCAGCCAGGGAGTAGTGCGTGTTGGCACTTCAGATTTCCCGAGGGATTCACGAGGACCCGGGACCTCGGCACGCCACCCTGGCCGTGACAGCATCCGGTCGAAGCCGATCGCCCCCACAGGACAGGTGACGCACCCTGTATCGGCCATGGCAGGCAGGTCCGTCAAGGACCGAATGTGCCCGGGCGCGGCGTCAGTCGTCGCGCAGGTCGCGCTTGTGCTCGCGGTCGCGCAGGGCGGCGCGCTTGTCGTGGGTCTTGCGGCCCTTGCCCACGCCGATCGAGACCTTGGCGCGGCCGCGGGCGTCGAAGTAGACGCGCAGTGGCACGAGCGTGAGTCCCTGCTGCTGGGTGCGCGCACCGAGGCGCGCGATCTCCCGGCGGTGCAGCAGCAGCTTGCGCCGCCGCTTGGGCTCGTGGTTCATCAGGTTGCCGTGGCTGTAGACGGGGATGTTGGCCCCCACCAGCCAGGCCTCGCCGCCCTCGACCTTGGCGTAGCTCTCGTCGAGGGTCATCTTCCCCTGGCGCATGACCTTGATCTCCGTGCCCTTGAGCACGAGACCGGCCTCGACGGTGTCGAGGATCTCGAACAGGAAGCGCGCCTTGCGGTGGTCGCACACCAGCACCTCTGCACGGGGCTTGCCGGTGCCACCTGCCTGCGCCTTTGCCATGGACGCAGGGTAGGTCGCACACGGTGCGGAAGGAAGGACACGGACGCGCCGACGCGCCGGAACACGCTTGCAAACCGCGGCACACCCGGTAGCCTTCTCGCCCCGATCCGCGCCCAGGTGGCGGAATTGGCAGACGCACTAGGTTCAGGTCCTAGCGGGAGTAACATCCCATGGAGGTTCAAGTCCTCTCCTGGGCACCATCGAGCGCCGCGGGCACCCCCCGCGGCGCTTTCGTTTCCGGGTGACCGTTCCGTTTCCGGGTGACCCTACTGGGGGCGACCCTCTACGGGTGCCCCACCCCCGTGCCAGCCGCCATGCGCAGTGAACTCAACCGCGACGTGATGCCTGCCGCTGCCGGCGAGTTCGCGCCGCTGCAGTTCGGTCCGCTGTCGGTGTACCCGCCGGTGGTGCTGGCCCCGATGGCAGGCGTCACCAACGCCCCGTTCCGCACGCTGTGTCGGCGCTTCTCCGGCGACCGCTGCCTGTACGTGAGCGAGATGATCACGGCGCGAGCCTTCGTCGAGGGCCACGCCAAGACGCTCAAGTTGGCGTCGTTCGGCCCCGACGAGAACAACCTGCGGTCGATCCAGCTCTACGGGACCCAGCCCGCAGCGCTGGCGGAGGCCACGCGCATCCTGGTCAACGACTGGGGCGTGCACCACATCGACATGAACTTCGGTTGCCCGGTGCGCAAGGTGACTGCCAGCGGCGGCGGCGCGGCGATCCCGGTGCGCCCGCGCATGATGACCGCCATCGTGCGCGCGGTCGTGCAGTCGGCAGGCGCGGTGCCGGTCACGCTCAAGTTCCGCAAGGGCATCAACGACACGCTGCTCACGTTCCGCGACGCAGGCCGCATCGCGGAACAGGAGGGTGCGAAGGCCGTGGCGCTGCACGCGCGCACGGCAGCCCAGCTGTACTCGGGCGAGGCCGACTGGAACGCGATCGCCGAGCTCAAGCAGCAGGTGCGATCGATCCCGGTGCTCGGCAACGGCGACGTGTTCGAGAGCTTCGACGCGCTGCGCATGATGCGCCAGACGGGCTGCGACGGCGTGGTGGTCGGCCGCGGTTGCCTCGGCAGGCCCTGGCTGTTCGGCGAGCTGTGCGACGTGTTCGACGGGCGCGAGCCGCGCACGCCACCCGACCTCGGCACGGTGTGCGACACCGTGCGCGAGCACGCGCGGTTGCTGGTCGACTTCTTCGGCCCGCGCAAGGGCATCCTCGAGCTGCGCAAGTTCACCGGCTGGTACCTCAAGGGCTTCCCGGGCACCAAGCGCCACATCCACGCGCTGCACAACATCGACACGCTGGACGAGCTGGACGCGATCCTCGCCCAGCTGCCCCGCGACGAGCGCTACCCCGAGGTCGGCTTGCGCGCGCGCCGCTGCAAGGACGGCAGGCCGCAGGAACACGTGGCCCTGCCCGAAGGTTTCCTCGACGACCGCGACGCGGACTTCGAGGTGTGCGACCCGGTCGAGGTCGACGGCGGCTGACGCCGGTCCGCTGCACCGGAAGGCCGGTGGCACGGGCGCTGGCGAATCACCGGCTGGGGCCCCCCGGCCGTCCCCCGCCAGCTACACTTCCCCGCCTCGACGCGCCCCGCGCGCAAACCTGAGGCCCACACCATGCGACTGATCGTCCACGCTGCCACCGTTGCCCTCCTGCCCGCCCTCGCCCTCGCGCAGGGCGACTTCAACCTCGACAAGTCCACTGCCGGCACCCTGGGCACGAACCTCGTGCTGCGCATCACGGCGGCACCGGCGAACTCGGCCGTGGTGCTCATGCCGTCGGTGACCGGCGGCCCCACCCCGATCAGCGCATTCGACCCCAACGACCCGCGCGTGCTCGCCATCGGCACCGAGCTGAGCGGCAACTGGCAGGTGCTCTTCAGCGACGGCGCCGGTGCGGCCCAGTACTCGCTGCCGCTGCCCAACGACCCTGCACTCGCCAGCCTGCTGCTCAACTGGCAGTCCGCGGTGCCCGGCACCGTGTCCCTCGTGGGCCCGATCAGCAACCCGATCCGCACCCAGACCTCGCTCGCTGGCGACTCGGTCCTGGCCCCGGCTGCGCTCGCGACACCGCGGTCGATCGCCTCTGCCTTCCCCGACCCCAACGAGAACGCAGGTGCAGGCGACGTGCTGCTTGCCGGCGGCGGCAGCGGGACGCTGACCGGCGGCCTCGGCCTGCAGACCACCGAGTTCTGGGACTTCCGCACCATGACCACGCGCCCGGGCCCGGCCATGAGCGCGGCACGCGCGCTGGCGACCTTCGCCCGGCTCCCCGACGGCCGCGTGCTCATCACCGGCGGCACGGACGGTGCCGGCGCCGCCACGGCGACCTGTGACCTCTACAACCCCGCGACCAACACCTTCACCGCGACGGGCTCGATGCTGTCGCCGCGCGTGCTGCATGCCGCGGTCACCCTCGCGGACGGCCGCGTGATGGTTGCCGGCGGCACCAGTTCGGTGGTGGACCAGACCTCCACCATCAGCAACGTGCTGTCCTCGGTCGAGTTCTGGAACCCGAACACGGGAGCGTGGACCAGCGGACCGGCCCTCGGCGGCCGCCGGCTGGCCCCAGCGCTCACGCGCCTGCCCGACAACCGCGTGATGACCTCGGGCGGCGTGCAGGTGGGCTTCTTGTTCGGCCTGCCGATCTCGGCGGTCTCCACCACCGCCACCCAGCTCTGGAACCCTGCCACCAACAGCTGGTCCGCCGGGCCCGCCATGCGCGCCGGTCGCGCCGGCCACCACTTCAACCAGGTGGCCCTGGCCGACGGCCGCGTGCTGTTCAGCGGCGGCATCTTCGTCCCGGACCTGCTGAACGCAGCCAACGCCGCGGCCACGGCCAACGCCGAGTACTACACCCCGGCCACCAACACCTTCACCTCCGCCAACATGGCCACCGCCCGCACCCTGCACACGGCCACCCGGATGCCCAACGGCGAGGTGCTGGTGTGCGGCGGGGCGCAGGGAACCCTGAGCGCCACGGTCTCCATCGACGGGGTGGAGAAGTTCGACCCCGCCACCAACACCTGGACCACCCTGCCGCCGCTGCAGGTGGCCCGCAGCGCCCATGCCGCCGCGCTCCTGCCGGACGGCACCCTGGTGCTCCTCGGCGGCCAGGGCGTGGGCACCACCGAGGCCTCGGTCGAGACCGTGCGGCTGTGACCGAAGGGGTGCGACCCGCCCGCACCTTGGCACAAACACGTTGAGCCTCGTCCGGACCGCGGATACAACCCCTCGCGCTTTTCTTTCCTCTTTCCGATTTCAGGGGTTACGACGATCGAACCCACGATCCTTACGCCATCTGGCCTCGACGTGAGCCAGCTCGACCCGGACGCCGTCCGGGCTCTGCAGCGGCTGCACTCCCGGGGCTTCGAGGCCTATCTGGTCGGCGGCTGCGTCCGCGATCTGCTCCTCGGCAAGAAGCCGAAGGACTACGACATCGCGACCTCCGCCCGGCCCCAACAGGTCAAACGGACCTTTCCCTACAACTGCCGCATCATCGGCAGGCGTTTCAAGCTTGCGCACCTGCACTTCCACGGGAACACCAAGATCCTGGAGGTGTCGACCTTCCGGCGCTCGCCGCAGACCGAGGACCCGGACTCCGGGGACCTCCTGATCACCCAGGACAACGAGTTCGGGAATGCCGAGCAGGACGCGCTGCGCCGCGACTTCACGGTCAACGCCCTGCTGCTGGACCCCCTCGAGGACCGCATCCTCGACTACGCGGACGGCCTCTCGGACATCCGGTCGCGGATCATCCGCACCATCGGTGACCCGCGGGTGCGGTTCCGCGAGGACCCGGTGCGCATCCTGCGCGCCGCCAAGTTCGCCGGCCGGCTGGACCTCCACATCGACCCGGAGACCCACGCGGCCATGGCCGAGGCGTCCCCGGACCTCGTGCGCGCGGCGCCGCCGCGCGTGCTGGAGGAGGTCCTGCGGCTGCTGCGTTCGGGCCACTCGCTGGAGAGCTTCCAGCTGCTGCGCGACGTGGGTGCCCTGCGCGTGATCCTGCCGCTGCTGTCCGACCACCTTGGCTCGGCATCGCAGCAGACGCGCGTCGCCTTCTGGCGCACGCTCGAGGCACTCGACCTGCGCATCCAGCACGGGTACACGCCGGCCAACGCAGTGCTGCTCGGCGCACTCTTCGCGGGTGCCGTGCTCGAGGAGACGGGCCAAGCCGGGGACCGCAGCTCGACCTCGGTTGCCGAGGACCTGCTGGCACCGTTCTGCCAGATGCTGCGGTTGCCGCGGCGCGACGCAGGCTGCCTCAAGCGCGCCTGCGGCGTGCAGCCCCGGTTCGAGCAACTGGACGAGGCCAAGCGATTCAAGGTGCAGGGCTTCGTGCGCGGTGCCTACTTCCTCGAGGCCCTCGACCTGTTCGAGCTGCGCGCGAGCGCGCTCGGCATCGACACGGGCCTGGTCCGTCGCTGGCGCGAGCTGGCTGCGGACTTCGGCGCACGGCGCGAGTGCACCGTGCTCGGCCGCGACCCGCAGCGCGAGTTCCAGCCCAACGCGCAACGCCGCTCCGCCTTCCTGCAGCAGGCTGCTGCAGGCGGGGCCGCTGCGACCGAACCGCCCGCCGAGGGCGAGCAGCAGCCGGGCGAGCCCATGGCTGCCGGTGAGTTCCGCGAGGAAGGTGCCGGCGACGAGGACCGCGGTGGCCGGCGCAGGCGCAGGCGGCGCCGTCGTCGCGGACACCGCGACGAGGGGTTCGAGGGCGCGCAGGTGCCCGGCAGTGCCGAAGGTGCTGACGAGTCGTTGGAGTCTGCACCGTTCGAGGGCGACCGCGAGGCGCCCGCGGGCGAGGCGGACCCGGCGGAGGGCCCGCACGACGGGCAGGACCTGCCCGAGGGCGAGTCCCGCGAGCCGCGCGATGCAACCGGTGGCGACGACGACCGCGGTGGCAGGCGCAGGCGCCGTCGCCGCAGGCGCCGCCGTGGCCACGGTGACGACCAGCCGTTCCCGCACGCCGAGGCTCCCGCCCCCCATGGCGAAGCCGTGTTCCACGAGGACCGCGGCGCACACGAGGGACAGGGCGAGGGCGCGAGGCCGCAGCGCGACCCCAATGCACCGCAGGGCCAGGGCCCGCGACGGCACGAGGGCCAGCAGGGCCAGGGTCGCCAAGGCCAGGGCCAGCGAGATCAGGGCCAGCAGGGTCAGGGCCAGCAGGGTCAGGGCCCGCGCCGCGACCGGGACCGCGACCGTGGTGGTCGCCGGGACCGGCGCGACCGACGCGGCCGCAGGGACGGTGGCAACCGCGACGTCGACGTGGTGCCGCGCCACGTGGACCGCCGCGGCAAGGTCGACGTGATCGAGCCGCCGCCGCTGGACCTGTCGGCATTCGACGTCGAACTCGACCCGAAGCGGGTTCCCACCTTTGGCTCGATCGTCGAGGGGCAGCGCAAGAAGAAGCGCACCCGCCTGCCCGAGGAGGGCATGGACGACTACCGGCCGCCGCCCGCACCGGGTGTGCTGCCGGGTCTCGATGCCCCGCCTCCCCCGCCGCCGAGCACGGAGCCCGACGACTCCTTCGGCGACTGGTGAGACCCGACCCGCATGCGCACCAAGATCACCACGGCGAGCCTGAAGGAGATGAAGCGCGACGGCGAGAAGGTCGTCGCGCTCACCGCCTACGACCACATGCTCGCCGGAATCCTGGACGGTGCGGGCGTGGACGTGGTGCTGGTGGGCGACTCGGTGGCGATGGTCGTGCAGGGCCGCGACACCACCGTGTCGGTCACCATGGACCAGATGGTCTACCACACGTCCGTGGTGGCCACCGCGGTGAAGCGTGCGCTCGTCGTGGCCGACATGCCCTTCCTCAGCTACCAGGTGAGTCCTGAGGACGCGCTCCGCAATGCCGGGCGCCTGCTGAAGGAAGGCATGGCAGAGGCCGTGAAGGTGGAGGGCGGCGCCGCCGTGTCGGCAACCGTCCGCCGGCTGGTGGACGCAGGCATCCCGGTGATGGGCCACCTCGGGCTGACCCCGCAGAGCATCAACCTGTTCGGCACCTACAAGACGCGCGGCACCGAGCCCGCAGAGGCGCATCGCATCCTCGCAGACGCCCAGGCCCTTGCCGACGCAGGCGCCTTTGCCATCGTGCTGGAGAAGGTCCCTGCCGAACTCGCCACCCGCATCACGCGCGAGGTGGCCGTGCCCACCATCGGCATCGGCGCTGGCTCGGGGTGCGACGGCCAGGTCCTCGTGAGCGCGGACATGCTCGGCCTGTTCACGCGCTTCAAGCCGCGCTTCGTGCGCAGGTACCTCGAGCTGAACGAGTCGATCCGTGGCGCGGTCCAGGGCTACTGTGCCGACGTGCGCAGCGGGAACTTCCCGTCCCGCGACGAGAGCTACTGAGTCCCGCATGCGCGGCGTCGTGCTCGAGTCGGGCAGGGTCCTCGTGCGCGACGACCTCGAGCCGCCGACACCGCGCGAGGGTTGGACCCGCGTACGTGTGTTGCGAGCCGGGATCTGCGCCACCGACCAGGCACTGGCGCGCGGCTACATGGGGTTCCGCGGCGTGCCGGGCCATGAGTTCGTCGGCATGGCGCTCGACGGCCCCCATGCCGGCAGGCGCGTGGTCGGCGAGATCAACGCGGCATGCGGCACCTGCAGCACCTGCCGGGCCGGGGACGGGCGCCACTGCCCGCAGCGCACCGTGCTCGGCATCGCGCGCCTGGGCGGCGCGTTTGCCGAACAGCTCGCGCTCCCGCACCAGAACCTGCATGCCGTGCCCGACTCGGTGTCGACCGATGCCGCGACCTTCGTGGAGCCGCTGGCTGCTGCACTGCACCTTGCGGACGACCTCGACGTGCGGTCCTTCCGCAGCGCGGTCGTGGCCGGCGACGGCAAGCTCGGGTTGCTGTGTGCGTGGGCACTGCACCTGCACGGCGTGCCGGTGACGGTGGCCGGGCGCCACGCGGACCGGGAGCCACTGCTGCCACCGGGAACCGTCCACGTGACCGGGATGCTGGAGGAGGACCTTGCGGCCGCGCGCTCGTTCGACCTCGCCGTCGACGCCACCGGCAGCTCCGAGGCCCTGCCGCGGCTCCTGCGGCACGTGCGGCCGCGCGGCACCGTGGTGCTCAAGACCACCACCGAGCGCCCCGTGACGCTCGACCTCGCACCGCTGGTCGTCGACGAACTCCGCCTGGTGGGCTCGCGGTGCGGCCCCTTCGGGCCCGCCCTCGCAGCCCTTGCCGCGGGCACGGTTCCCGTCGAGCGGTTGGTGGCGGCCCGCTACCCACTGGCCGGTGCCAACGAAGCCTTTGCGCACGCCTGCAGGCGCGGCACCCTCAAGGTGCTGCTCGACGTCTCACTTGGGTGAGGGGCAGGTTACGGCAGCACCGGCACAGACTAGGCTGCCCACCATGAGCACGAGCCGTATTCCGGGGGCCCTTGCGGTCCTCGCCATCGCCCTCGCGGCACCGACTGCGGTTGCACAAACCCCGGTCTGCATCACCGGCATGTTGGAGCCCTTGGCAGGCGCCACGATCTGCATGCAGGGCGAGACCCATCGCTTGGCGGGAACGGCCGTGTTCCTGCGCAGTTCGCTCCTCGACCTCAGGCCGTACAACGGGCAGGTCGTGCGCGTCACGGGGTCGGAGATCGGCCTGCTCTGCCGCGTGGTCGACGTGGTGACGGTGTCGCCGCCGCCCGCGCAGCTCACCAGCTGTGGCTCGCCGATGCCGGGTTGCCCGGTGCGGCTGCGCGTCGGCCCCTCGACGCTGGGGCAGTGGGCGCTGTTCGGGGCGTTCAGCTCCGACTTCTTGCCCCTCGGTTGCACGCCGCCCAGCGGCATCGACGGCACGATCCTGCTCGGGCAGCCGACGTTCGCGCTTGCCAGCGGCCTGCTCACCGGCTCAGGCGGCGACCACACGATCCAGATCCCGGCAGTCCCAGCGCTGGCCGGCGTGCGCGTCTGGTTCCAGGGAGCGCGTCAAGACATCGCCCCGGTGGGTCCTGCGCAACTCACCAACGTGGTCGAGATGCAACTCGTGCCGTTCATGCCGGTCTGCGCTCCCGTCAACTGCTGACGTGGACCCGTCTGCCGGGGAAATGGCTGCGGTGGCGCCGGGGACCGTCGTGACGACGCGCATCGATGCGCTCGGCTACGGCGGCGCGGGCATCGGCCGGCACGGATCGCGCATGCTGCGCGTGCCAAAGGCCCTGCCCGGCGAACTGGTGCGCGCCGAGGTGGTCCGCGACCGCGGCCGGAGACTCGATGCCGCGTTGCTGGAGGTGCTGGAGCCCGCGGCCGAACGCGTGCAGGCCCCGTGCGCGCACTTCGCACGCTGCGGCGGCTGCACGCTGATGCACCTGTCCCCCGTGCAGCAGCGGGAGGACAAGTTCGCCAAGCTGCGCGAACGGCTCGTCCGTGCCTTTGGCCACTCCGTGGCCGCGTTGCTGCGGCCCGTCGTGCCCTCGCCCACCGACGTGCGGTTCCGGAACCGCAGTGCCTTTGTCGTTCGCAACGGGGACCTCGGCATGGTCGACCCGGCGCGGCGCACGCTGGCACCCGTGGACACCTGCCTCGTCGCCGAGCCCGCGGTGGACGCACTGCTCGTGCGCATGCAGGAATGGCTCTCGGGCGTGGGACGTGGCAACGCAGCCCTCGTGCACGGGGTGATGTTCCGCACCGGCACCACCCACGACATGGCGATCCTCACCGTCGACCCTGCCGTGGGCCTGCCGACCGAACCGGCTGCCCTGGCACCCCTCGTGCCCGGCTGGCTCGCAGAGCTGGCACAGGCACTCGGCACTGCCTCGGTATGGGCCTGCACGCGCGCCGCGGACGACCGCAGCCTGCTCGGACGCGGACTGGTGCACCTTCACGGCCCGCTGCGCATCCAACAGAGTCTCGGTCCGTTCACCCTCGACCTGTCCCCCACGAGCTTTGCCCAGTCCAACCCCGGCCTGGCTGCTCGCCTCTACGCCGACGTGGTGGCATCGCTCGCGCTGCAGCCGCAGGAGCGCGTGCTCGACCTGTTCTCGGGCAGCGGCGGTCTCGGCCTCCACCTCGGTGCCGCAGGCAACCCGGTGCACGGCGTGGAGCTGGACCGCTTTGCAGCAGCAGATGCCACGGCAAGCGCACTCGCACACGGCATGGCCCACGTCCGGTTCCTCGCGGGCAAGGCAGAGCGTGCGGCGGACAAGCTGTGGCGCAGGCAGCAGCGGTTCGACGTCGCCACGCTCAACCCGCCGCGCAGCGGCATGCCACGCGACCTGGCGCCACGGCTCGCCCCGCTGGGCATCCGCAGGGTCGCGCTGGTGTCGTGCTCCCCGGCCACGCTGGTCAACGACCTCGCCGCACTCCAGTCCAACGGCTACCGCGCGACGGCCATCACGCCCTACGACATGTTCCCGCACACGAGCCACCTCGAGACGCACGTGGCACTCGAAAGAGCGGCAACGTGACGCTCAGGGTTCCTGCTCGGCGCCCCCGGCACCCGGGTCCTCGTCGAGGTCGTAGTCGTCGCCCATGAGCACACCCTGCAGCTCCGCCATGAAGTGGATGCGGAGGATCGCCTCCTGCTGCTTGGGCGAGGCCTTGGCGAGACCGCCGCGGGCCATGTGGGCCTCGGTCATGTCGTTGAGCACGTAGAGGGCGAGCCGGGCCGCGTTGAGGCTCGAGAGCCACGCGTTCACGTGCTGGTTGCTGATGTGCAGCATCCAGCTGTCCGACCCGTCCTCCATCCTCTGGATCGTGTCGAGGTCTCGCTGGACGAGGTGCGCACGGGACAGGAACAACCGCTCCAGCTCGGGCATGGCGTGCTCACGCCAGCCGGCCTCCTCCTCCGGGTCCTCGTAGGTCTCTGGCAGCAGGCGCGACCGCACACGCTCGTCGCTCGACTCCACCAGCATCGGGATCGCGCGCAGAGTCTCGACGGCGTGCTTCGGCATCTCGCCGAACAGGTAGCCGTCGTCGGTGCGCGCGTACCACATGTCACTCCTCCACGGACTCCAGGCTGGTGAGCAGGTGGTGCGCCTGCAGCTTCTGGGCATAGGTCTCCGCCTGCTCGCGGCCGCCTGACCAGACGATGGAACGGCCCTTGTGGTGCACCTCGAGCATCAGCTTCTGCGCCTTCTCCTTGGGAAAGCCGAAGACCATCATCAGGACGCGGGTCACGTAGCCCATCAACGTGACTGGGTCGTCGTGCACGACGACGTTCCAGGTGCGCGCCTTGCGGGTCTCGGTGCGAGTCTCCGTCTGTTCCTTCGTCTTCGTCGCGCAGAAGGGCACGAGGATCATGGGACGTAGCGTACCCATCAGGTGCCCTCGCGTCCGAGGACGATCACGTGCACCTCGCCCTTGGCGAAGAGCGGCACCAGCAGCCTGCCACGGAGCGCGTCGAGACCGAGGTCCGCAGGCTTGTCGAGTCCTTCGACCACCGTGCGCACGCCGCCCTGGCGGTCGAAGGCGAGGACGGAGCCTCCCTCCCAGCTGGTCGCCAGCCAGCGGCCGTCGGGCAACCGTACGAGACCGTCGAGGCCGCCCGAGGGAGCCTTGGTGAGCGGGGTGCGGCGACCGGTGCGCTCGACCTGCGAGAACCAGCCTGTGCCGAGGTCGACGCAGTAGACACCCGTGGCCGTGGCCACGATGCCATTGGGGTTTGCGAGCTCCGGCGACTTCGCGACCACGGTGAGGGTGCCCGCAGGGTCGACACGGTGGATGGAGTCGTTGCCGGCGGGCCTCATCCCGGCGTCCCAACCCGTGTCGGTCACCCAGACCGAGCCGTCCGGAGCGACAGACACGTCGTTGAGGAACGTGGCACCGGGGACCGCAACGTCGCCGAGTGGCTTGCCGGTGGCCCGGTCGAAGCGGCGCAGCACGTCGATGTCCGCAACCCAGAGCACGTCGCCGGCAAGGGCCATGCCCTTGGGCGCATCGAGGGTCACGCCACCGACACCTCCGCGGATGAAGTCCGCGTCGACCTTCCTGCCGCTGGGCTCGATGCGCTGGATCGAGGCCCTGCCGTCCTTGGCCGTGGGCGAGCCGTCGATGCAGCTCACGAGGTAGACGTCGTCGACGGGGTCGTGGAGCACCGACTCAGGGGTGGCGAAACCGCCGAGCACGAACCCTGCCTCGGGCGCCTGCTTGTGGTCGGTGCACGCAGCCATCACGAGCACGGAGAGACATGCGAACGCGAACGAGGTTGCGGTTCTCACCAGGACTCCTTTGCGCCTGCGAGCGCGAGGACTGCCCGCCACTCTGCCGCGGTGACGGGCTGGACGGAGAGCCGGGAGCCACGCTGCAGCAGCACCATGTCCGCAAGGGCAGGGACCGACTTGAGCCGGTCGCGCTCGAGCGGCGGCTCCAACGCGCAAACCGGGGCGACTTCGACGCCGAACCAGGTCGGGTCCGACGGATCGCTGTCCGGGTCGTGGTACTTGCTCCTCGGGTCGAAGGCCGTGGGGTCGGGGCTGCCTGCCTTGGTCACCTTGCAGAGGCCTGCAACCACCATGGGCTCGGCGTTGGAGTGGTAGAAGAGCACCCCGTCGCCCACCGCGACGTCGTCGCGGAGCATGTTGCGTGCCTGGTAGTTCCTCACCCCGTCCCAGAAGGTCTTGCGGTCGCGCAGCAGGTCCTGGAACGAGTAGACGTCGGGCTCCGACTTGAAGAGCCAGTAGCGGCGTGCGGCGGCCTTGCGTGCCATGAACGCACCATAGCCCGGGCTGCGCACGGATCCACCCGCCGGAGTGCGGGGTCGGCCCGCTCAGCGCCAGAGCACGCGCACGTAGCCCGAGAGGTACGGCGACAGCTCGTACACGAGCTCAGGCTGGCTGTTGGGCTGCACCAGCAGGGGCGCGGTCGGTCCGCGGTCCCACACGCGCAACACCACGAGCTGGTCGCCATTGCCCCGGCAAAGCGCGACGGTCCAGTCCGGCTCGCCGAGCTTGAGCAGGCGGGCGCCGTCCACGCGCTCGCCGCGCAGGTCCCGCAGCTCGTCCACGAGGTCTGGCAGCTCCGCCACCGGTATGGCGTCCGGGTCGCGGTACCACTTGCCGTTGCGCAGCTCGAACACCCGGAGCTGGTCGCCTCGCCGCGTCTCGACACGCCCCACGGGCACGTCGAGGCGCAGGGCGTCTCGGCTCACGTAGGCGCGCCACTCGCGCCGCATCAGGTCCGCGACCGGGCCGGGCACGGCAACCACCTGGTCCATCTCGTCGTCGCGCGCACAGTAGGCCACGGCTGCCTCGCCGAGCGTGCCGCTGCCGCCCAGCACGAGGACCGCTGGCTGCTTCTGCTCGAGGGCGAACACCGTCACGCGCACGGAGCCGGGACCGATGCCGTACCTCGGCTCGGCACTGCCGCCGGGCAGGAACTCCAGCACCCGGCAGTTGTTGACCGCCTGCACCAGTTCGGCGAGGGCCGTCGGGTCGACGAGGGCACTCACCGGCTCCACCACCATCCACTGCGACTGGACGGACTCGCGGGCCAGCACCAGCCTGGGCGGGCCTGCAGTGCCCCAGTCCACCACCACGCGCAACAGCTGCTCCGTGGGGTTCACGACTGGCACGAGCCAACGGGCGCGCAACCGGCCCACTGCGTCCTCGAACACGGCCTGCAGCTGGAGGTCCGAGCTGGCGAAGCGGATCTTGCGGCTGTCGAGCCTGCCGAGCAGGTAGCCGCTCGTGTCGCGCCAGAGGTCGACTTGCTCGGGACCGAAGCCACCTTCCACGTGCACGCGGATGTCGGGATCGCGCTCCGGCAACCTCATGACCGAGGCAGGGAACTGGTCGATGCGGAGTCCGAGCAACTGCGCGAGGAAGGACTGTGTTGCCTGCGGCTCGACGCGCGTGGAGATGGGCTGCTCCATGCGCCAGCCGGAGTCGACCCGCTTGAGCTCCATCACCTCGCGTGCACCCGACTCCATCAGCCGGTCGACGCGCACCGAGGACACGGCCAGGGGATGGTTGGCGAACACCTGACGCTCACGCAGGTCCTCGAGGCCGACCTCGAGCGTGCTGCGGAGGGCCACCGAACCCTGGTGGATGGTGCTGCCGCGCCGCAGGAAGATGTCGGAGCCGAGGGAGCCCGGCTCGCCGAGTTCGATGCGCACCTTCGAGCCGTCCGGCCACCCCGCCTCGAACCAGGCGCGCGGCTTGTCGAGGCCTGCCTGCGCCAAGAAGCCCGCGTCGGCAGCGGCTCCCTCGCGAGCAGGCAGGATGCGTGCCGTGTCGTAGGCAGCAGCAACCGCGGCAACGCGAGCCCGCGAGGCAAGGTCCACCAGGGGCTCGGTGAGCTGGAAGCCGCCGTCCTCGCGGCGCTGCAGCTCGACCATGGGCTGGTCCGCGAGCTGCCACCGGATGGACTTGGCATCGGCAAGGGTGCGCCCCTCGAGCAACGGTGCGTCGAGCACGGGCTGGTCCGGCACACGGTCCGGGGTGAGCCACAGCACAGTGCCCAGCACGGCGGCCACGAGCAGCAACACGAGGGTCGTGCGGAATCCCATCAGGTACGGCTCCTGCGCCAGGCGGTGAAGAGACCGGCGGCGAGCATCGCACCGGGGACGACCACCACCAGCAGCCACCACACCCGGTCCAGCTGCTGTGCGGTGGCCTGCAGCGAGCGTGCCTTGTAGCGGTCGCCGCGCACGGTCACGAGTTCCCTGCGCTCGGCAAACCAGTTGAACACGTTGAGGGCGAGGTCGCCGTTGATGCGCAGGCCCGCGTTGTTGCAGAAGAGGCCGCTCGCCACCACGAGATGGCCGCTGGTGCCCTTCTCCTCGCCGTCGACGTCGCACACGACGGCCACGGTGCGTGAACCGAACTGGTCCGCCCTGCGCCTCGGCGCGACCAGCGAGGGGTGACCGCTCTCGTCCAGCGTGGCGAGCCACGCGAACGGTCCGGTGCGCAGCAGGTCCTCCGTGCGCACGCCTGCACCGGCAGCTGCCTGCGTGCGCAGCTCGCGCGCAGCCGCGAACTGGAGCGCACGGCGGCCGATGACGATGGGCTTCGTCACCGGGTGGTTCGGGTTGGCCTCCTGGATGTCCAGCTTCTCCACGCTCGGGTCGTTGTCGAGGCCGGGGTTGCTCGGGTTGCGCGGGTCGGGGATCAGGTGGAAGACGGCCTGCGCCCCCACCGAGAAGCCCATCAGCTTGCCGAGTTCGCCACCGTCCGGGTTCCAGTCCTGGGTGGGGACGAACGAGTAGTTGAGGAACACGCGGCCGCCGCGCCGCAGGTAGTCGAACAGCACCCGGGCCTGTGCCTCGGTGAACTCGCGCCGCGGCTCGAGGATCGCCACTGCCGTGGCGTCCTTGGGCACGCCGGTGCGGAGGTCGAGCGTGCGCAGGTCGAACCCCTCGTTGCGCAGTGCCTGGAAGAACTGGCCGTAGCTGGACCCCATGGCCACGTGGTCGAGGTCCATGCCCAGCGACAGCTCGCGGACCACGTACACGACCGGCACGCCTTGGACGAGCAGGCTCTTGAGCGCCGAGCTCAGTGCCTCCTCGCCCTTGTAGTCCTTGAGCACCGGGAGGTTCGGGCGCCCCATGGCGGTGTCCGAGCCGGAGCCGGGCAGCTCAACCACGCCGAGGTCGCCCTCCAGCGAGAGGCGCTTGTGGCGCATCGGCCGGCCGGAGTTCTCGACTGCGACCACCACGGTGTCGCCGGTGGTCACGCCGAACTGCTGCGTCGCGGCGCGGGTGTTGGCGATGTCGCCGAAGAGGTCGTGGTGCACGACGCGCAGCGAGTCGCCGCCGAGGAACTCGTACTGCCGCAGCAGGTCGGTCGTGAGGTCCTGAAGGCGCCGCAGGATCATGGCGCGCTGGCGCGGTTCCTCCTCGGCCGGCATGCCGAGGATGGGCTGGTAGAAGGTGTGGACCTCCACCCGAACGCCCTTCTCCCCGAGCCCCCGCAGCAGGTCCGCGGTGACCGGCTCGACGCTGAAGCGCGCCTGCGGCGAGAAGTCCCACAACCGCTTGAAGGCCGGCCGCGAACCGATCCAGGTGACCAGTGCCCACACCACGAGCATGAGGCACGCGGCCACCAGCAGGTTGAGGGCATGGAGCAGCTTGCGCAGGCTCATGCCAGCCTCCTGGTGCCGAGGCTCAGGACCGTGAGGAACAAGAAGAAGGCGATGCCGCCCAGGTAGAAGACCACCTGGCTGGTGTCGAGCAGGCCGCGCGCGAACCAGTTGGAGAAGTGGTCGAAGACCCAGACCTTCTCGTAGACCTGGCGCACCCACGGGTTGTCGAGCCACGGCGCCACGTGACGGTGCAGCACGCCGGGCAGCACCAGCAGGCCGAGGTTGCACAGCACGGCGAGGATCGCCGCGAGCAGCACGTTGTCGGTCAGGCTGCTGGCGAACACCCCGAAGGCGAGCAGCATGGCACTGATGAGGAACATGCCCAGGTAGGCGGTGAGGACGGGACCGAACGAGAGTGGTGTCGCGAGGAACCAGTCTGTCGTGAGCACCCAGAGCACGAGCACCGTGGGCAGCCAGAGCAGCGCGTAGAACGCGGCAGCTGCACCCCACTTGCCGAGCACGAGTTCGTGGTCGCGCACGGGTGCAGTCACCAGCACCTCCAGCGAGCCGCTGCGACGCTCCTCGGCGAAACAGCGCATCGTCAGCAGGGCGGGCACCAGCACCACCATCACGAAGGTGGACATCAGCCCGTAGCTCTGCGTCGGCAGGATGTCCGCGTCGGCGCCGCCGAGGGAGAACGCCACCACCAGCGCGTGGAGCAGGGTGCCGTGGAGCAGGTAGAACAGCACGGCGACCAGGTAGCTGACCGGGCTGTAGCAGTACGAGACCAGCTCCTTCCGGAGGGTGACGAGGATTGCGTTCACGACGCAGCCTCCACCGGCGCGACGGGTTCCCGGCCCTCGGTCACCTGCTGGAAGAAGTGCTCCAGCGAGGGCAGCTCGAGGCGCAGCTCGCGCAGCATGCAGGGGGCGAGCGCGGCAGCGGCGGCATCGCGCGGGTCCGCACCGGGCGGTACCGCGGCAACGGCCCGCGCATAACCCTCGGTGGTGCCGACTGCCGACTCGACGACGAGTCCGGGCACCCGCGAGAGCGCCTCGCGCAGGCCCTCGGCGGAGGCCCGCGCCTCCACGTGCAACCGCCTGCCGGAGGCGGTGCCCACGAGCTGGTCCGGCGTGCCGTCGGCGCGCAGCCGGCCACGGTGGATGATCAGGATGCGGGAACTCACGTCCTGCACCTCGGCCAGGATGTGGCTGCTGAACAGGATCGTGTGCTCGGCTGCCAACTCGCGCACCAGGTCCTTGATCCTGCGACGTTGGTTGGGGTCGAGTCCCGAGGTCGGCTCGTCGAGGACGAGGATCGGCGGGTTTGCGACCAGTGCGTCTGCGAGTCCCACGCGCTGCCGGTAGCCGCGCGAGACGTGGCCGACGAGCTTGCGGGCCACGTCGAGCACGCCACAGCGCTCCATCGCGCGGCCCACCGCCGCCCTCCGCTCCCGCCTCGGCACGCCCTTGAGTGCCGCACGGTAGGAGAGGTACTCCTCCACCCGCAGGTCGGTGTAGATCGGCACGTTCTCCGGCAGGTAGCCGATGGCACGGCGCACCGCCACAGGGTCCAGGTCGACGCGGTGCCCAGCGACCTCAGCGGTGCCGCTCGACGCGGGGTGGTAACAGGTGAGCACGCGGATGGTCGTGGTCTTGCCTGCCCCGTTGGGGCCGAGGAACCCCACCACCTCGCCTCGACCGATCTCGAACGAGATCCCGTCGACGGCAGTGGTCGCGCCGAAGCGCTTGGTCAGGTTGCTGGTGCGGATCATCGCAGGTGAGGCCTAGCGCTCCCGGCACCTGCCGTCACGCCGCCTTCGGGGGCGGACAGGATAGGGTGGCGGGGGCCAAAGGCCAGCGCGAGCAGGGCGACACACACTGTGCTGGCACGGCGTGACCTGCCATCACGGCCAGGTCACCCCGTCAGCGCGCAAGCCTGACCATCAACTCGCGGAGCATGCCGGCCTCCGTCCTCCCCGACCCGGTGGGCAGGACAAGGGTTGCATCGACCGTGGCCGTCGTGAGGCCCGATGCGACGTCCACGAACTGCCCCCCCAGCCGGACCGAGGTCGCGGGCACTGATTCCGTCGCGGTGGCGAGCAGCAGGTCGCGCATCTGCTCCAGGGACAAGGTTGCGAGGGCGTCCACGACGACCGCTGGATCGGCATCCCTTGCGACAGGCAGCACCGGGGCATCGAAGGGCTTCCTGGACAAAGCGACCCGGACGACGGCTTCCTGCCCGTTCTCATCGACCTTCTTCCGGTACTCCTCCCACCGCCGGGCATAGTCGGCCTCCACCCTTGCCGACTCCACCTCGTGCTGACGGCGGGCCTCGTCGATGCGAGCCGTCATTGCCGTGCGCCAGACCTGCATGGCCCGTTGGTACTCCGCGAACTTCTGGTCGTACTTCGCACGGTCGGCGTGGTAGGCATCTCGACGCGACTGGAACTCGACCACCTTCTCGTTGTACTCCGCGAGTCTCTGCAGGTGCGGGGCGATGTCGAACTTGACCACCCGCCTTGCGACCTGCTCGTGTGAATAGACGCGCACGACCAGTGCCGACTTCACAGCCGGTGCCTTGAACGCATCCGAGTGCACCCAGCGGCCGATGGGGTCCGCCAGTTGGAGGAGGTGGGCGAGCGTGGTGCCCTTGTCCTCCATGCGCAGTTCTGCAGCAAGGTCCTTGCCCATGTCAGCTGCAGCGACGTCCACCGCAAGCAGTCCGGAGACCATGCCGAGGCGCGCGGTCTCTGCGACATCCTTCGGCGTGACCACAGCGACGGGAGGCAACTGCCCCTTGGGCAGAACCTGCGGAGCACTGTCGTTGACGAAGTCCTCCTGCCAGACGGACTGCCACGCAACGTCCGTTGCCTTGGGCAGCGTGTAGCTGGGCGGCAGTGGTGGCCTCGGCACGGCAGCCGGCGGGACCGGCAACTGGTCGAGTTCCACCGCGGGCGCAGTGGGCATCACCGGCACCTCGGGTGGATCGACTTTCGCGGTCGCACAGGCTGCGACCAGCAACAGGCCCAGAACGGAAACGGGTCTCGAGAACGGCAGCATCATGACTCCTCCCGACAGTGGATCGGACCAGACTGGACTCTCTACCCGGCTCACCTTCCCGGAGCCGGGCACGGGGTGCAACATGGCCCGCAGGAATCACGCGCGCAGCGGACGCAGACGGGCGTCCACCAACGGGAACGGGCCCCGGCACCGAGGTGCCAGGGCCCGTTGCGAGGCTGGACCAACCCGCCGAGGCGTCAGCCTCAGCTCTTCACTTCGAAGTCTGCGTCCTTGATGTCGTCCTCGGTCTTGCCCGAGGCCTGGGCACCGCCGGTCGGGCCGCCTGCGCCCGCACCAGCACCCTGCTGCATGGCGGCGCCGGCCTTCTGCACGACCTGCTCGAAGTCGGCGATGGCCTGCTTCAGCTTGGCCGCGTCCTCGCCCTCGGCAGCCTTCTTCAGGCTGGCGATCGCGCCCTCGACCTGGCCCTTGGTCGCGCCGTCCACCTTGTCGCCCTGGTCCTTGAGCATCTTCTCGGCCTGGTAGGCCATCGAGTCCGCCTGGTTGCGCAGGTCGACGAGCTCGCGCGCCTTCTTGTCCTCGGCTGCATGGGCCTCGGCGTCGCGCTGCATGCGCTCCACCTCGTCCTTGGACAAGCCGGAACCGACCTCGATCTTGACCTTCTGCTCCTTGCCCGTGCCCTTGTCCTTGGCGGTCACGCTGAGGATGCCGTTGGCGTCGATGTCGAAGGTGACCTCGATCTGCGGCGTGCCGCGCGGTGCCGGCGGGATGCCGTCCAGCTTGAACCTGCCGAGGGTGCGGTTGTCCTTGGCGAACTCGCGCTCACCCTGCAGCACGTGGATGTCCACGCCGGGCTGGTTGTCCGCGGCGGTGGAGAACACGTTGGAACGGCTGGTGGGGATCGTGGTGTTGCGCTCGATGAGCTTGGTCATCACGCCGCCCATCGTCTCGATGCCGAGCGACAGCGGGGTGACGTCGAGGAGCAGCACGTCGCTGACCTCGCCACCGAGGACGCCGCCCTGGATGGCCGCGCCGAGGCTCACGACCTCGTCGGGGTTGACCGAGCGGTTCGGCTCCTTGGCGAACAGGTCCTTCACCAACTGCTGCACGCGCGGGATGCGCGAGGAGCCGCCGACGAGGATGACCTCGTCGATCTCCGCGGCCTTCATGCGCGCGTCCTCCATGCACTTCACGACCGGACGCTTGCAGCGCTCGAACAGGTCCTCGCACAGCTGCTCGAACTTGGCACGCGTGAGGTTCTCGCTCAGGTGCTTGGGACCGGTCTGGTCCATGGTGATGAACGGCAGGTTGATGGCCGTCTGCTGGGCAGCGCTCAACTCGATCTTCGCCTTCTCGGCAGCCTCCTTGAGGCGCTGCAGGGCCATCTGGTCCTTGCGCAGGTCGATGCCGTACTGCTTCTGGAAGCTCTCGCAGAGCCACTGGATGATGCGGTCGTCGAAGTCGTCGCCGCCGAGGTGCGTGTCGCCGTTGGTGGCTTTTACTTCAAAGACGCCGTCGCCGATTTCGAGCACGGAAATGTCGAACGTGCCGCCGCCGAGATCATACACGGCGATTTTCTCGTCCTTCTTCTTGTCGAGCCCGTAGGCGAGCGATGCGGCCGTGGGTTCGTTGATGATGCGAAGCACGTCGAGGCCCGCAATCTTGCCAGCGTCCTTCGTGGCCGTGCGCTGGGAGTCGTTGAAATACGCGGGCACCGTGATGATGGCCTGCGTGATTTTCTCGCCGAGCTTCGCCTCCGCGTCGCTCTTGAGCTTCGCGAGAATCATCGCGGAAATTTCCGGCGGGCTGAACGTCTTCGTCTCGCCGCCGACCTGCACCTGAATG
>JBEGVB010000166.1:0-25546 GCA_041178545.1 Planctomycetota bacterium | reverse complement strand
TGCGCCCCAGCGAGGTGATCGGTGCCGTTGCCGGCAACAGCGCCCGCGTGCTGGTGCTCAGCGGCCCGAGCCATGCCGAGGAGATCGCCCGCGGCCTGCCCACGACCGTGGTGCTCGCCGGCGACAACGAAGCGGTGGTGTGCAGGCTGCAGGAACAGCTGGCCACGCCCACGTTCCGCATCTACCGCAACGAGGACCTGCTGGGCGTCGAGCTCTGCGGCGCGCTCAAGAACGTCATCGCGCTGGCTGCCGGCGTGGCCGACGGCCTCGGCTACGGCGACAACACCAAGGCGGCGATCCTGGCGCGCGGCATCATCGAGATGGCGCGCTTCGGTGTCGCAGCAGGAGCGCGCGAGCGCACCTTCCACGGCCTCGCGGGCGTCGGCGACCTGGCGGTCACCGCGTTCAGCCGCCACGGCCGCAACCGTGCCTTCGGCGAGCGCATTGGCCGCGGCGAGACCCTCGAGCAGGCACTCGGTGCCTCGCCCAAGGTCGCCGAGGGCGTGTGGACCTCGCGCGTCGTGGTCGAGCGGGCGCGAAGGCTCGGTGTCGAGATGCCGCTGTGCGAGGCGGTGTGCGACATCCTGTTCCACGGGCTCGCGCCCCAGCGGGCCGTGCGGGCACTCATGGAGCGCGACCCCAAGGCCGAGGACTGATGGCACTCGCGGTCGCAGGCCCGCTGGCGCGTTGTCTCGGCGCCGACCGCGAGACCGCGCTGCGGCAGCAGCAGGGCATCGAGCTGTGGCGCAAGGACCTTGCCACCGGGCTGCCTGCCGGTGCGCCCGAGCTGCGCTGGGACGAGGACCCTGCGGTGGAGCCGCGCCGGTTCGACCTGGGCGAGTCCGGGTGGATGGCGCTGCGGCTCCTCGCCACCTATGCCGAACGCACTGACCTCGAGCTCCCCGACACCGTGCCTGCGCTGCTCGAACTCGACAAGGCGTGGCGCAAGGCCGCCGACGAGAAGTTCGCGCGCAGTCGGTTCGGCCACCTGGTGGCTGCCGAGTGCTGGCTGCCTGCCGAGTTCGAGTTCACCGTGCGGGCGCCGCTGCCCGACGGCACGGCTGCCGACATCGGCTCGCTCGTGCTGCTGCAGGACCAGCTGAAGCGCCTCAACGAGGCCACCTTCCAGGCGGGGGCCTGCGAACTGGGGGAGTGGCAGGCTCTGCCGGCCCCGGCGGGAGGCGACCTGCTCGATGCGGCGCGGCGCGGCCTCGCGGTGCTCGCAGCGGCTGCAGCATGGGCGCGTGCGATGAACTCGGTGCTGCTGCTGCAAGCGACCGCAACGCCCGTTTGACGGGCGGTTTGTCTTTGCCGCGGAGATCCGCCCGCTAGGCTTTGCGCACCTTCGTCCCCGTACCGAGAGGTCCTGCTTGAGCAATGACTCCGTGGCCGCAACCGGCCATCCCCGTGGGCTTTACATGCTCTTCTTCGCAGAGATGTGGGAGCGATTCTGCTTCTACGGCATGCGGTCGCTGCTGACCCTCTACATGGTCAGCGAGGTCTTCAAGTACACCGACGACAAGGCCTACTCCGTCTACGGCAGCTACAACGCCCTCATCTACCTGACGCCGATCGCAGGCGGCCTCATCGCCGACAAGCTGCTCGGCTACCGGTGGGCGATCCTGCTCGGCGGGCTGCTGATGGCCATCGGCCAGTTCACGCTGGTGGTGCAGAAGGAGTTCTTCTTCTACGCCGGCATGGCCTTCATGGTCGTGGGCAACGGGTTGTTCAAGCCGAACATCTCCACGCTCGTGGGCAGGCTCTATGCGCCGGGCGACTCGCGCCGCGACGCAGGCTTCACGATCTTCTACATCGGCATCAACCTCGGTGCGTTCCTCTCGACGATGGTGTGCGGTTACTTCGCACAGACCAAGGACTGGACCATCGGCTTCGGCATCGCCGGTGTCGGCATGCTGCTGGGTCTCGTCACCTTCGGGCTCGGCAAGCAGCGGCTCGAGGGCCACGGCGAACCGCCGAATCCCGCCGCCTTCAAGGCCAACATGGCCAAGGTCGTGGTTGGCGCACTGCTGCTGGTGCCCGGCATGTACCTGCTGCTGAGCGAGAGCAATGCCGTGAAGATGCTGCTTCTCGCCGCCATCGTGGTCGTGCTCGGCAGCCTGCTGGTCACCGCATTCCGCGAGGAGAAGGTGCAGCGCGAGAAGATGTTCGTGCTGCTGGTGCTGTGGTTCTTCCACATGCTGTTCTGGACCTTCTTCGAGCAGGCTGGCACCTCGCTCACCCTGTTCACGGACCGCAACATCGACCGCATGCTGGGCACCTACGAGTTCCCGGCCGCCTGGGGCCAGTTCTTCAACCCGCTGTTCATCCTCGTGTTCGGCTCGGTCTTCACCCTGCTGTGGGTCAAGCTCGGCAGCATCGGCAGGGACCCGTCGATCCCGACCAAGTTCGGCCTCGCGCTCGTGCAACTCGGCGCCGGCTTCGGCGTGCTCGTCCTGGCCGCTCCTGCGGTCAAGGACAGCGGCCTCGTGCCGCTGCTGGTGCTCGTGTTCTGCTACCTGCTGCACACGACTGGCGAGCTGTGCATCTCGCCCGTGGGCCTGAGCGCGGTCACCAAGCTGGCGCCTGCCCGCATGACCGGCATGGTGATGGGTGCATGGTTCCTGTCGATCGCCGCCGCCCACAAGGTGGGTGCGGAGATCGCCGGCGAGACCAACACGAGCGCGGACATGACGCCAGTCCAGACGCTGCCCGTCTACACGGGCGTGTTCGAGCAGATCACCTACTACGCAGTCGGCGCCGGCTTCCTCATCATGGTGATGGGGCCCTTGTTCCTGAAGCGCTGGCTGCACGGCGTGAAGTGAGCCCCTGCTGATCCGTCCACCCGGGGCCGCCTGGTGCGGCCCCTGTTCGTCTCAGGAGACCGCACGATGATCGGTACCGCTGCCAGCGAAGGTTCGATGTTCACCGGGCACCCCACGGGGCTGTACCGGCTCTTCTTCATCGAGATGTGGGAGCGCCTCGCCTTCTACACGATGGTGGGCGTGCTGCTGCTCTACGCGATCGACACGGAGAGCGGCGGTCTCGGCCTGCCCAAGTCGACGGGCAACGAGATCTACGGCCTCTACCTCGCGTTCATCTACTTCACGCCGTACCTCGGCGGGATGATCGCCGACCGCTTCCTCGGCTACCGCAAGTCGGTGTTGATCGGCGGGCTCGTGTTCGCAGCCGGGTTCTTCCTGCTCTCCACGGGACAGGCATGGACGTTCCCGGTGGGCCTCGGCCTCCTGTGCGTCGGCAACGGCTTCTTCAAGCCCAACATCAGTGCGATGGTGGGCAACCTGTACGCAAAGGGCGACCCCAAGCGCGACGCAGGCTTCAACATCTTCTACATGGGCATCAACATCGGTGCCTTCGTCGCGAACTTCCTCGCGGCGATCATGCGCAATGCCTTCTTCTGGGAAGCCGTATTCCTCGCCGCGGGCATCGGCATGCTGATCTCGGTGGCCATCCTGCTGTCGAGCTGGAAGGTGCTGGAGAAGGCCGACCGCACGCCCGGCATCAACCCCGGCGACACGCCCTTCTCGGAGATCCTCACCAAGATCCTCGGCCCCGCGCTCGTGTTCGGCGTGCTCGGCTGGTGGCTCGCCAAGAACGTGCTGCCCGATGGCCTCACCAAGCTGGTGAAGCCCACCGACTTCGGCTTCCTGATCGGTGCGATCCCGATCCTGATGTTCTTCGCCCGCCTCTCCAACAAGGCCGAGGAGTCCGAGAAGCCGGGTCTCAAGGCACTGCTGCCCATCTACCTCGCGGGCGGCACGTTCTTCATGGTGCTGCACCTCAACGGTTCGGCAATGACCACGTGGGCCAACGACTCCACGGCGCGCCACCTGGGCCAGCCGGACCCGGTCGTGGCCGTCGCCGACGCGGTGCCGTTGTTCGCCGGCGAGGCGATGCCCGGCTACTACGCCAATGCCGCAGCCGACGTGCCGCGCCCGTCGCAGCTCATGCTGCTGCCGATCGCCACCAACGAGCAGGCGAAGATGTTCGGCCAGAAGCGCATGGACGAGAAGAGCCTCGCCGAGCTGACGACCAAGCTGCCTGCCGACGTGCGCGTCGAGTCGTGGCAGCCCGCTGCCAAGGCCACGGACCAGCAGCGCAGCTGGCGCAAGTACAGCGTCGACATCTACGAGAAGGTGCAGGTGGTGGAGGGCACCGACTCGCACGGGCTGCACATCGTCACCGTCAAGGTGGATGACGGCGTGGCAGCAAAGCAGCGTGTGGCCTTCGTGCGCAAGACCGCGGACACCGAGTTTGCTGCCTACCTCGTGACGCAGGAGACCTTCGACGGCCTCTATGCCGCGAAGCCGCCGGAGCTCGCCCCCGGCAAGTACCTGCGCACGGCCAATGCCGAGCTGTACCAGTCGTGGAACGCGCTGTTCGTCGTGCTGATGACGCCGCTCGTGATGATGTTCTTCGCGCGCCTCGTGCGCACGGGCAAGGACTTCAGCACCGCGCGCAAGATCCTCACCGGCATGGTCATCACGGCGGTCTCCGCCCTCGTGATGGTGCTCGCAGGCGTGCTGTCAGACGACGGCGCCCTCAAGGTGAGCGGGTTGTGGCTGATGAGCTTCTATGCCGTGGTGACGGTGGGTGAGCTCTGCCTGTCGCCCATGGCGCTTTCGCTCGTCACCAAGCTGAGCCCCAAGCGCTTCGTGGGCCTCACCATGGGCGGCTGGTTCTTCGCCAGCGCCGTGGGCAACAAGTTCAGCGGTTTCCTCGGCGTGCTGCAGGGGGCCATGACGCCCACGATGTTCTTCCTGACCATCGCCGGCGCCGTGGCGCTCGTGGCGCTCTACATCCGCGCCGTGCTGCCCACGCTGGACGCCGCCATCAAGAAGTACGGCGCCTGACCGCCGTCCCGGGCCGCCGCGGGGTGCAACTCACTCCGCCGGCGGCTCGCTCGCGTCGAAGGCCACCGGCAGCGACTGCAGGAAGCGCCTGCCGTAGGCCTTGGTGCGTGCGCGCGGGTCGAGGATGACGACCTTGCCGCGGTCCTTGCTGGACCGGATCAACCGTCCGAACCCCTGGCGGAACCGAAGGATGGCCTCGGGCAACGACTGCTCGAGGAAGGGGTCGCCGCCGCGCTGCTCGATGGCACGCAGCCGGGCCTTGGTGAGCGGGTGGCCCGGGCTGCCGAACGGCAGCCTGGTCACCACGACGAGGGTGAGTGCCTCGCCGCGGATGTCGATGCCCTCCCACAGGCTGTCGGTGCCGATGAGCACCGAGTGCACGTCGGCACGCTTCTGCTCCAGCAGTCTTGCCAGCGGTGCCTCGCCCTGGACCAGCAACTGGATGCCTGCCTCGGCGAGCGGTTCGCGCATGCGCTCGGCGAACCAGCGCACCACTTCCCAGGAGGTGCAGAGCACGAGACCGCTGCCGCCGTTGTCGAGCAGGTGGCGCAGCGTCCGGTCGCATGCCTCGGCGCGGAATCCGCTCGGGTCCCGCGACGGGTCGGGCATGGCCTCCTCGACCACCAACTGCACGGCGCTCCGGTAGTCGAACGGCGAGCCGAGCCGCAGCGTCGACACGTTGTCGGTGACGCCCAGCTGCCTGCGCAACCAGGTGAAGTCGGAGTCGTCCACCGGGCCCAGGGTGGCGCTGGTCATCACGACCGTCCTGCCGGAGGCGAACAGCGACTCGCGCAGCGCGGCCGAGACCTCCAGCGGAGCGCCGCAGATCAGCGCGCCCTTGCGGCTGCGCTCGATCCACCGCACGTGCGGGACGGCATCCGCGGCCTTGGGCTCGCAGAGGCTGCGCAGGCTTGCTGCGAGTGCAGACAGTCCGGTGGCACGGGCCTGCAGCTCCATGCGCGCGTCCAGCTTCTCCACGCGCGAGCTGCATGCGATCACCTCCAACGCGAGCTGTTCCAGCAGGTGGCTCACCTGCTGGTCGACGGTCTCGTTGCCCAGCTCCAGCCCGTCGGTGGACCCAGCGCGGTCCAGGCGCTGCTCGAGCTCGGCGAAGAATGCCTCGCTGGCCATGCGCACCTCCTCCGCCATCAGGTTGGCCTGCGTCGAGCCGTGCCTGCGCAGCAGGCCGCGTTCGCCGCGCCGCGGGCTCAGCCTGCGGAGGTGCCAGTGGACGCTCCCGGGTCCGATGCGCAGCCCCAGGGCCTCGGTGGCGGTGCGCTCGAGGTGGTGGGCCTCGTCGAAGATCACCACCTGGTGGTCCGGGAGGTAGCTGGCGCCCGCGCGGCGCAGCGCGAGGTCCGCGCAGTAGAGAGCGTGGTTGACCACCAGCACCTGTGCCGTCTGCATGCGACGGCGTGCGCGTTGCCACGGACAGACTTCGTAGTGGCTGCAGGCCTTGTTGAGGCAGTTGCCGTGCTCCGCCTGCACCTCTTCCCACACCTCGTCGCGCACTGGCTCGGGCAGGTCGAAGCGCGTGCCCTCGCGAGTGTGGGTCGACCACTCGACGATGCGGCGCAGCTCGGCTGCCACGTCGCGGTCCTCGAACAGCGGGTTGTCGGCATGCGCATGGTGCATGCGGCGCAGGCACACGTAGTGACTGCGACCGATGGCGGTCACCGACGACCACTCGAAGGGCAGCACGGCATGGAGGAACGGCAGGTCCTTCTGCTCCAGCTGTTGCTGGAGCGCGATGGTGCGGGTGCTGATCACCACTGGACCGGTCTCTTGGTGGGAGTCTGCGTGCAGCACGGCGGGCAGCAGGTAGGCAAAGGACTTGCCCACGCCGGTGCCTGCTTCCGCCACCAAGTGCTTGCGCTCCGCAATGGCCTTCTCGACCGCCTCGGCCATCTGGATCTGCTCGGGGCGTTCCTCGTAGTCGGACAGGCGGCGGGCGATGGCCCCGCCCTCGCCGAGGAACTCCCGCACGCGGCTCATGCCTGCACCGATGCGCAGTCCGCGACGGCGATCAACCGGTTGCGGGCGGGGTCGATGGGATCGTGCACGACGCAGGCGCCCTCGGGACTGCTGCCCGCAGCGGCGCCATCGAGCAGCCTGCCGAGCGCCCCGTTGCGCGGCACCCAGTGGCCGCCCTCGTACTGCGTGCCGTCTGCGGCACGGAAGCGGTAGCGCACCCTGAGCCGCGGCGGGTTCACGCCCTTCACCACGGCGCACGATTCCACCTCGAAGGGCCGCGCCTCGCCCTGCCGCAGCAGCACGGCCGTGCGCCACGCACGCCGGAACCACAGCAGCAGCAGGAAGAGCGCCGGCAGCAGCACCCAGCCCATGAGCGTGGGCAGCCACAGCGTGCTCATGGCGTGGACGGTGCCGCGCAACCGGTGCACCGACTCGTCCCCGGGCAGCAGTTCGACGGCGGCGGTGCCGCCCTCGCGCAGCTCCCGCGGCCCGGGCCACTGGTAGGAGTGGCCGCTCAAGCGCGTGCCGTCGGCGCCGGTGAACGTGTATTGCACCCGGTGCACGTGGGTGCTGTTGACGCGGAAACCGCTGCGCTCGATCGACTCGACGCGCACCTCGCGGTCGCTCACGAAGGCATCGCGGTCCAGTGCTGCATCGGTCGTTGGCAGGCGGAAGCCGTCGATGGCGAGGAACACCACGACGATGACCACGAGGACGCCGGCCGTGATGCCGACGCCGAGGCCGAGCGGCCACCAGGCCTGGGCGGCGACCCGGAACGGCACCTCGCGCGGCGCCGGGGGCAGCAGGGTGCTCACGGGCTCAGGATCTCCCGCGGCAGCGGGGTCGCGGGCTGCGCCTCGAAGTCGGTGGGCAGCACGAGCCTGCTGTACTGGGGCCACTTGCGGTCGTGCACCACGGGCAACACGTCGGTGCTGCCCTGCAGGTGCTCCATGATGCGGCGGCCCAGTTCGCCGTGCACGCGCACCCAGTGCCTGCCCTTGCACTCCTTGGCGCGGTGGTCGCGGAACCGGTAGCGCACGTCGAGCATGGCCGGGATCACCAGCGGGATCCGGCGCGCGGAGCCGATGAGGGCCACCCCCACGTCGCCGTGCGCGAGGACGGATCGCACGTGCATGGAGCCGGCTGCGTAGGCGAGCAGAGCGAGGCATCCCGGGACGATGGTGAGGGCGAACCAGGTTTCCGGCTGGAGGAACCACGGCAGCAGGTCGAGCCGGGAGCCCGCGATGCGGTGGAGGTGGGGCAGGTCGGGCAGGACCTCCACGGCAACCCGTGCGCCCACCGTGTGGGTGCCTGCGGGCGTGAAGCACATGCCACGGTGGGTGAGCGAACCGTTGTCGAACTGGTAGGTCACGCGCTCTGCCGGCAGTTCGCCGAACCAGCCCGCGCCGGGCTCGACCACCTGGACCACGGCCTCGTGCTGCACCACCGGGCCGCGGTCGAGCGCGGCGTTGTCGCTGGCCTTGCCGCCGAAGGCGAGGAACAGCATCCACGTGAACACCCCGCCGTACACGGCGAGGGTGGCTCCCACCATGCCCACCGGCCAGCGGTACGCGAGCACTGCGCTCCAGCGTGCGCACCGTGGCGCCGGTGGAATGGCCTGGACCTCGCGTTTCATGGGGAGCGGGAGCTTAGGCGGACGCTGCGCGCATCCCAAGCCGTCCCGCGGGAGGGAAACCGCCGCCCCGGCGTCCCGGTTCCCGTGGCACGCGGGTCCGCTGCCCGTAGACTGTGCCGCCCCTCGGAGGCCCATGACGCACCTGCTCCGCTCCCTGACCGTGTTCCTGCTCACAGCCGTCCTCGGTGCCCAGGTGGACACCGCCAAGGAGGAGGCCGACCTCAACAAGAAGGCGTCGACCGCCCTGGCCTCCTTCGCCAGCAACGCCATCCGCAACAAGATGGGGCCGCGGGCCAAGCAGGCCTACGACCTGGTCCTCGACCACTACGACATCGAGAACGCCGTGGCCCGCAAGGCCCTGGGCTTCACCAAGGTGGCAGGCAAGTGGGAGCCAGCAGACCCCAAGAAGGCTCCGGTCTGGCTCGACAAGGCCAACAACGACGAGCGCTACAAGGTCGTGGACGAGTGGTACAAGACCGCCGTCAAGCTCGGCCAGTTCCATCGCGATCTCGGCATCAAGCTCAAGACTGCGGGCAACGCACGCGCCGAGTACCACCTGCAGCGCGCGGTCTCCTACAACCCCAACGACAAGGACGCGCACCTCGCCCTCGGCCACAAGGAGTTCCAGGGCTTCTACGGCACCGACGAGGAGATCGCCTTCGTCGGCCGCATGAAGGAGATCGAGCTGCAGGCGCTCACCCTCGCGCGCACCCAGTACTCCACCGAGGCGCTGTCCCTCGACTCCATGCCCAAGGAGCTCAAGGCCACCGGCCTCGAGTTCCACGGCGCCAAGTCGCAGCACTTCACGGTCTGGACCCGCGGCACCCAGGAGAACGCGGACAACTGCGTGAAGTGGGCCGAGCGCGCACTCGCCTTCCTTGGCTGGCTCATGGGCCCCGAGCAGGCCAAGCGCCGCAACATCGAGAAGCGCATGTCGGCCTTCAGCTGGTTCGGCTTCGTCTGGACCAGCCGCGAGCGCGACGAGTTCCTCAAGCTCAACCCCCACATCTACCAGGGCTCCTCGCTGGAGGACGCCAAGCGCTTTGCCAACGTCTCGTGGCGGTCGGAGCAGGGGCCGGCGATGGTGCTGATGAAGCTCACGCCCGCGCAGATGCACGATGCGCTCATCGCGTGGGTCTTCCAGCTGGGCATCGCCCAGGGCATGAACGACGCCCTCGGTGAGGGCCTCAAGAACGCTGCGACGTGGTACCTGCAGTCCACCTCGATCACCCAGTTCGGCGCGATCCCGGAGGGCACCGGCAGCGACCGCGAGCTGCAGCTGCCCGAGTCCACCAACTGGTGGTTGCGCAAGATCCGCGACGACTCGCTCGCGGGCACCGACTGGGCGCTCAACCAGGTGCCGCGCGAGCGGCTCTCGCGCTTCCGCAACGCGGTGCGCATCAAGTCGTGGAGCTTCATGACCTGGGTGCTGGCCAAGTACCCCGACAAGTGGCTCGACTTCTACGCCAAGGTCCCGGCCGACAAGATCCCGTTCCCCGAGGAGATCGACAAGGTCGGCCTCGAGGTGTTTGGCAAGCCGCTGAGCGAGGTGGAGGCCGAGTGGCGCCTCTGGGCACGCGGTGACTCCGGTGTCGCCTTTGCAACCGGTTATGGCCCGCCCCTGCTGCCCGAGAAGCCCAACAAGGAGGAACTGGCGGCGCTCGACCGCATGAATGCCGTCCGCGGCACCATGTGCGCGTACTCGCTGCCGGCGGCCGAGAACGCCAAGGACACCGTGGACATGCGCGAGGGCACCATTGGTCCGTTGCCGCGCACCGACCTGGATGCCGAGACCTCGATCGCCTGCGAGGACCATGCGCGGTACCTCACGCGCTACCCGGACGAGCACCTCAAGTGGCCCGAGGCACACGAGCAGAACCCGGCCAACGACGGGTTCTCGCCCCGCGGCATGCGCGCGGGCATGCGCGGCGTGATCATCTGGACCAACGGCGACCCCGGCCCCGAGTTCTCGCGCGACAGCGTCGACGGCTGGATCGGCACGGTCTACCACCGGTTCCCGCTGCTGGAACACAACATCAACCGCTTCGGGTTCAGTTACGTCTCCGAGAACGGCTACGCCATCGGTGTGCTGGACATGGGCTCGCTGGAGGAGCCCTACGACCCGATGACCGCGCCCAAGCTGATCGCGTGGCCGGCCATCGGCATGAAGGAGGTGCCGCGCCGGTTCCACGGCATCGAGCACCCCAACCCCCTCGACGACCAGCCCGAGGACCAGCGCGACATCACCAAGACCGGCTACCCCATCAGCCTGCAGCTCCAGCGCGAGTACGCGGGCCAGCTGGTGGACTCCGACATCGCGCTCTACGAGGTCAAGAACACCAAGGCCAAGATGCCTGCCAAGCACTACGTGGCAGAGGGTGAGCCCGGCCACGGCGAGTGGCGCGCGCGCCGCGGCGAGATGGTGCCGCTCTGGGTGCACACGCCCAAGGAGCCGCTGCTGAAGCGCATGGAGGAGAAGGAAGTGGTCTTCGGCATCCCGAAGGCAGTCCTGGCCCCCAAGACGACCTACCAGGCCGAGGTGAAGATCGTGGCCGGCAACAACAGCCCGCTCTACTTCTGCTGGGAGTTCACCACCGGCGCCCAGCTCGAGGGCCTGAAGTTCTGAGCCGCACGCGGGGCGCTAGCGCCCTGCGTCGAGGTCCGCGCGCGTCACGGTGCGCGGCGCGCTGCGCGGGGGCGGCTCGGCTGCCGACGGCTCGCGCGGCAGCAACCCCGCGGCAAGGTCGCGCTCCAGCAGCTCGGTGAGGCGGCAGAACAGCAGCCATGCCTTGAGCCGCACGCCTGTCTCGCTGTGGTGGATCGCGTCGATGTAGAGGCGCTCGTCCATCGGCAGCGTGGCTGCGAGGTCCACGAGGTCGACGCCACGGGCACGGGCCCATGCCTCGAACCCGCGGTTCTGCACGTCCGCCAGCTCGCGGACGGTTGCGTAGGTGAACGGCCAGTAGGCGCGGTTGAGCTGGATGAACGCGTTCCTGCCGAACAAGCCGTCCAGCTCCAGTCCCGGGCGCACCAGCCAGCAGAAGGTGGCGAGCACGAGGCGTGCGTCGCGAGCCTCGGCTGCGCTGCGGACGGCATCGAGGTCGCCGAGGATGGTGCCGAGCTGCAGCACCTCTGCTGCCCGACCGAGGTCGAAGGTGGTTGCGCCCACGCCCGGCGGCAGGACCACGGACTGGGCGGGCTTCGGCGGCTCGCGCAGCACCTCGCGGCCGCGTGCGAGTGAGCGCATGGCCACGCCAAGGGCGCTGTGGTCGCACACGGCATCGGTCCACGTGCGTGCGGGCGACCCCGCAGTCGCAACGTCGAAGGTGCCCACCAGTCCCTCGGGCGGCTGGGCCAGCGCGTAGGGGCCCACCACGTCGACGTGCTGGTCGAGCACGGCAGGGGTGAACTGGTTGGCGCCCTCGTAGTAGACGATGCGGTCCACGCCGAGCGGCAGCAGTTCCTGCTCGACGACGGCTCGCAGGTCGGGCGACGCCACCGCCTCGCGTGCGGCATTGAGCGTCTCGAAGCGCACGGCAAGCCCGCGTGCCTCGGCCCACAGGTTGAGCCAGTGCTCGATCAACTCGGGTGCGCTGTGGGGCAGTCGCGGTGCCTCGACGGTGGTGGAGGCACCCACGAAGCCGATGCGCACCGTGCCCTTCGGCCTGCGCGGCTCCAGTTCGCGGCCGCGGAAGCCGAAGCGGTTGGTGACCATGCCCGTGGGCAGCGTCACCGAGGCCGGGTAGCGGTAGCGCGGCGTCGCACTGCCACCCGGCGCGTCGAACACCGTGAACGAGTCCGGCAGCTCAAGCCCGGCCAGGAGCGGGACTCCTTGCCCGGGCACCCACAGCATGCGCAGGAAGGCTGCGTTGATCTCGTAGAGGAACAGCCACTCGCGGTGCCGTGCAAACCGCTGCGCGAGCGCGTCCGGGGTGGGCGGACGCGGCACGGGCGGTGGCGAGGTGCGGATCCATGCCGGGTCGAGGTCGGGACGGCCCTGCACCGACGCAGCAACCGCAGGCGCGGTCACTGCCGCGTGGTAGTCGAGGAGCCTGCTGGCCGCGCCCGCGTCGGTGTTCGCGTCGGTGCGCAGCACGTGCACGAGCTGCAGCCCGCCGAGGCGGTAGCCCTGTGCGACGCGCGCCACGGCCTCGGCCAGCAGGAGCGAGGTGCCGAGCCCGAGGACGAGGGCCGCGACCCGGGCCCGGGTGCGAGGGCGCTGGCTTGCTGGGGCCGTTGGCACGGGAGCATCCTACCTTGCGTCCGCGCACCGGGACGATCGCAGTTCGTCTCCTTGCAACGGCAGGTACCATGCCCACAATCCAAAACTCAACCCGTATCCCGCCGCACTCGTGCGGCACGAACCAACGATCCCATGGCACACACTGTTGACGAGATCCTCAGCTGGTACGAGTCGGACAACCCCGGCGTCCTCAAGAACCTTCGCTGGATGATGGACACCGGCCGCCTGGCCGGCACCGGCAAGTTCGTGATCCTCCCCGTCGACCAGGGCTTCGAGCACGGACCCGCACGGTCGTTCGCCAAGAACGCGCCCGGCTACGACCCCCACTACCACTACCAGCTCGCCGTCGACTCGGGCTGCAACGCGTACGCAGCGCCGCTGGGCTTCCTCGAGGCCGGTGCACGCAAGTTCGCGGGCCGCATCCCCACGATCCTCAAGCTCAACAACAGCGACTCGCTCTTCAGCTCCAAGGATCCCAAGCCCGCCCTCACCGGCTCGGTGAAGGAGGCCTTGCGCCTCGGCTGTGCCGCGATCGGTTTCACCATCTACCCCGGCTCCTCGTTCCGCAACGACATGTACATGGAGCTGCGCCAGATCACCGAGGAGGCCAAGGCTGCAGGCCTCGTCGTCGTGGTGTGGAGCTACCCGCGTGGATCGGGCCTGAGCAAGGCCGGTGAGACCGCCATCGACGTGTGCGCGTATGCCGCACAGATCGCCTGCCAGCTCGGCGCGCACATCGTCAAGGTGAAGCCGCCGACCGAGCACCTCGAGCAGGAGGCTGCCAAGAAGGTGTACGAGTCGGAGAAGATCCCCGTCGCCACCCTGGCCGAGCGCGTGCGTCACGTCGTGCAGTCGTCGTTCGGCGGCCGCCGCATCGTGATCTTCTCGGGCGGCGAGGCCAAGGGCTCTGCCGAGGTGCTCGCGGAGATCCAGGGCATCGCCGACGGCGGCGGATTCGGCTCGATCATGGGTCGCAACGCCTTCCAGCGGCCGAAGCCCGACGCGATCAAGCTCCTGCTCCAGGTGCAGGACATCTACCGCAGCGCGAAGTGACTGCTGCCGCGGTGATGCGCCGCGCTCTCGCGGGCGCGGCCGCCGTGCTGCTCGCGCTGGGCTGCGCACTGCGCGCCCAGCAGCCGGTCCTGGCGGAGGCGGCACCGGTCGCCGCAGCCGAGGCCCGGCCCAACCTGCTGGTGCTGCTGGCCGACGACCTGCGCCGCGACGCACTCGGCTGCCACGGCAACACCCATGCGCACACGCCCAACCTCGACCGGCTCGCGGCCCAGGGCATGCGCTTCGACCGCATCTCCTGCATGGGCTCGCGCCACGGGGCCGTGTGCATCGCCTCCCGTGCGATGCTGCTCGCGGGCACAGGACTGCCGTCCGTGCGCGACGACCTGGAGGGTTCGGTCACCGTGCCCGAGCTGCTGCGCGCAGCGGGCTACCGCACCTTCGCGGTGGGCAAGTGGCACAACGGCGACGAGTCGCTCGTGCGCGCATTCCCCGAGGCACGCAGCATCATGCGCAGCGGCATGAGCGACCACTTCGACGTGCCGCTGTGTGACGTGGAGGCAGGCAAGGTGGTGGGCGTGCGCCGTGGCAACCGGCACTCCTCGGAGCTGTTCGCGGACGCTGCGGTGGCCGAGCTGCAGCGCATGGCGCGCGCGGACGAGGCCAATCCGTTCCTCGGCTACGTTGCGTTCAGTGCCCCGCACGACCCGCGCGATGCACCCAAGGAGTGGCGAGAGAAGTTCGCCGCGCAGCTGCCGGAGCTGCCGCCCAACTTCCGCGGCCAGCACGGCCTCAACCTCGGCGCCGAGGCGCTGACCGTGCGCGACGAGATGCTTGCTGCATGGCCGCGCGACCCGCAGGTCGTGCGCCGCCAGCTCGCCGACTACCACGCACTGCTGGCGCACCTCGACGAGCAGGTGGGCAGGGTGCTGCGTGCACTGGACGAACTGGGGCTCGCTGCGAACACGCTCGTCGTGTTCGCAAGCGACCAGGGCCTCGCGCTGGGCAGCCATGGACTGATGGGCAAGCAGAGCCTCTACGAGCACTCGGTGGGCACCGTGCTCCTCGCGCGCGGGCCCGGCGTGGCCACGGGCACCTGCGTCGCGCAGGGCTACCTCTTCGACCTCGCAGCCACGCTGCTCGAGGCCGCACGCGTCGATGCTCCTGCCGCGATGCAGGCAAGGAGCCTTTGGCCGCAGCTGCGCGACCCGGCCACGCCCGCACCGCGCGACGCGCTGTTCCTGGCCTTCGGCAAACGGCAGCGCGCCGTGGTGGACGGCCGGTTCAAGCTGGTGCGACTGCCGTCCATCGGCCGCTCGCTGCTGTTCGACCTGGCCGAGGACCCGCACGAGCTGCACGACCTCGCTGCCGACCCCGCACACGGCGCGGACCTGGAGCGGCTCACTGCGCTGCTGGCTGCCCAGCAGGCCCTGTGGGGCGACAAGCTCGCCCTCACCGCACCCGTGCTCGAGCCTG
Organism: Planctomycetota bacterium; assembly: GCA_041178545.1. Taxonomy (GTDB): domain Bacteria; phylum Planctomycetota; class UBA1135; order UBA1135; family UBA2386; genus JBEATZ01. The sequence goes on along the minus strand of JBEGVB010000166.1, from coordinate 10,335 downwards.
CCGAGGTCGACCTGACCGGTCGTGCGCGCGAGGTGGACCGCTGGCAGCCCCAGTGGATCCGCGACGCCTACTTCCGGTGACCACGTGGTCCTTGGCGGTTGCGCCCCGGGCGCGCAGACTCTGGGAATGACCGCGTCCCGGCGCCCGTTCCTGTCCGCGCTCGCAGCCTTGGCTGCCGGCCTGCTGCCTGCGCAGCAGGATCCTGTGGCAGCAGCAAAGCTGGTGCCTGCAGCCGAACTCTGTGGCCGCGTCGAGACCCATGGGTCGCTGACCCTGCTGCGCACGTGGGGGACGGCCGACCAGCGGGGCTACGCGCACGGCAGGCTGTTGGCTGTACAGGTGGTGGAGGTGCTGCGCGGCGAGCTGCAGGCGCGCTTCGCACGCAAGCGCCCGGTGCTGCAGCAGGCGCGCGCCACCCTGGGGCGCAACATCGCGTGGCCTGACGAGGTGCGCGCCGAGATCGCCGCCCTGTTCCGGGGGCTCGTCGATGCGGGCGTCGACCTCGCGATGCCGGAGCTGGACCGCGACATCGACGAGAAGGACCTGCTGCTCGCCAACGCACTCGACGTCTACGGGCTGCTGGGGTGCTCCGGCTTCACGCTGTGGGGCGACCAGGTGGAGGGCGGCGGCGTGCTCACCGGCAGGAACTTCGACTGGCCGTTCACGGGCGCACACATGGTCGACCGCACCATGTTGCTGGTGCAGCACCTGCCGGACGGCAACGCGACTGCATCCGTCACCTGGCCCGGCTACGTGGCGATCGTCACGGGCGTGAACCGGGACGGCATCACGGCCTTCCTCCACGTGGGCAATGCCGAGATCCGTTTCATGCCCGAGCCCGAGTCGTGGGCCTCGGCCGTGGCGGTGCGTGCGGTGCTCGAGCAATCGCGCGCCAAGGGCGGCACTGCCTGCTTCGACCTCGCACGCGAACTGCTGGAGCAGACGAGTCCGCCCATCGGCTACATCACGCGCGTCACCCTGCCCGCGGTCCCCGCAGACGGTCCACCTGCTGCCGTGTTCGAGGCCGACCACGACGACGTGGTGGCCGCGCCCGTGGTCAGTGGTGCCGTGGTCACCAACCACTTCCTCGGCCGCGAGGACGGCAGGCCTGCTCCCAAGGACTCCATCGACCGGCACAAGCGGATCGTCGGCGTGATCGAACAGTGCCTCGGTGCCGATGACCACGCGGTGTCGGTCGCCGAGGCGTGGGATGCCCTCGTGGCCGTGCAGCGCGGCGGCGGCCACGCCTTCGGCACCCTGCACAGCCTCGTGTTCCGGGCCGAGCCCTGGCACTTCGAGCTGCGCGTGGGCCTGCACACGCCCAAGGGGCTCGTGGCAGCGCCTTCTGCCGACCGGGTGCACGTGCTGACGCGGGACCAACTCTTCCCCGCCACGGTCCCCGCCACACGCTGAAAGCCGCGCCTGCCCCTCGATCCTGCCCGGGAGGCTGCTAACGTCTTGGCCTCCATGTCGGCCGCTGAACGCCCCTCGAGCGCCCCTGTCTGGCTGTCCCTGGCGGTGCCGGGGCTCGGCCATGCGATGCTCGGCCAGACCCGTGCTGCCGCAGCTGCCTTCGCGGCCTGCGCCGCGCTGTTCTTCGCCGGCTACGCGCTCGTGGGCGACCGGTTGTTCTACTTCGCCCTGCTGAGCTTCGACCGCGACGGCATGGCGGCCCAGATCTGCCGCTTCGTCCCGGTCTTCAACCTGCCCGAGTCCCTCGGGCTGCTGTTCGCGGGCATCGGCACCTTCCTCGGGTTCGAGCCCGGTTTCATGGCCGAGCGTCGCTGGGAGATGCCACGCGACCTCGAGCACATTGGCGCGTTCCTCACCGCTGCTGCGGGCATGCTGTCCGCCTTCTGCGCCGCCGACGTCGCATGGCGCATCCGTGCCGGCGCAGCAAGCACTGGTGCACCCGAGGGTGCCGTGGCCGTGGCACCCGGAATCTCGCCGGCGCTCGCTGCCGCCGCCAGCTGGCTCGTGCCGGGCTACGGGCACGTGCTCGCGGGCCAGAAGTGCAAGGGACTGCTGGTGGGCGCTGCCGTCGTGGCCGTGTTCGCCATGGGCATGGTCGCCTCGCAGGGCCATGCCGTGGACCGCTCCATTGCGCCGATCTGGTGGATCGGCCAGAACCTCTTCGGCGGCGGCTCGCTGTTCGCAGCACTCGTCACCGCTCCCGCGCAGTTCGAGGCCTACCCGCCCGGCTACGACATGGGCGTGGTCTTCTGCACCGTGGCAGCACTCATGAACCTCGTGGTCATGGTGGACGCCTTCACGGTGGTGGAACGCAAGCGCCTGGGCCTGCCCATGCTGGGCACGGAGGTGTCCGCATGAGCCTCGCCCTCCGGGTGCTGCTGTACCTGCCGGTGCTCCTGCTCGTGGTGGTCGTGGTGCAGTCCCAGCGCCATGAGGACGCAGCCTCGACCCTGCGTGGGTCGGTTGGCGTCGCCGCACGCTGGTTCGGCTGGTCGCTCGCGCTCGTGGCGCTCATGTTCGTGCTCGAGACGGTGTTCATCGACTGAGCGGGGCTGCCGCCAGCATGCTGCCCGGCAGCTGGCGCACGAGCCCCTCGCGCAGCAGTGCGTGCACGGCGGCCAGGAATGCAGTGCGCTCCAGCCGGCTCTCCCGCTGTGCCAGGTCCAGCGGCCGCGGTCCCTTGCGCAACAGCTGCAGCACCGCCTCGGCATCGGCGCCCAGCACGAGGGCACGGGATTGCACCGGGCTGGTGGTGCGGTCGATGCCGAGCCCGCGCAGCAGTTCGACCGGGTCGTGCGCCAACGCGGCGCCCTCGGCCAGCAGCTGGTGGCACCCGCGGCTCTGTTCCGAGGTGTAGGGGCCCGGCACGGCATGCACCGTGGCGCCAGCCGCGGCGGCCATCCCCGCCGTCACCAGCGCGCCGCTGGTGCGCCCGGCCTCGACGACGAGGGTGGCAGGCGTGGAGCAGGCGAGGATGCGGTTGCGCCGCAGGAAGTGGCCGCGCGTCGCGCGCATCCCGGGCGGCAGCTCCGACACGACGCACCCGCCTGCTGATGCGATCCGCCGTGCCAGTGGATCGTGTTCGGGCGGGTAGACCACGTCGAGCCCACCTGCCAGCACCGCCACGGTGACGCCGCCCGCGGCCAGCGCGGTCTCATGGGCGATGCCGTCGATGCCCCGTGCGAGGCCGCTCCACACGGCGACGCCGGCCCGCGCGAGGGCGCCGGCAAAGTCCTCCGCGGCCAGCAACCCGTACGCGGTTGCGGCCCTGCTGCCCACCACGGCCACCGACGGTGTGCGCGCGAGGGCTGCCGGGTCCCCGCGCACGAACAGCACGAGTGGCCGGCCTGGCGCGTCCCGCAGCCGTGGGGGCCAGTGGGGGTGCTGTGGCGTCAGCACGCCAAGCCCTGCTGCAGCGGCCTGCGCCAGCACGGCACGCGCGCGCTCCGCCAGTGCCACGTCCTGCAGCCTGCGCCGCACGCGCGGTGGCACCGCGAGCCACTCGGGCAGGGCGGGCAGCGCCGCGGCGAGTGCGCACACGTCGAGGTCCGGCTCCAGCAGCGAGAGGTCCGGTGCCGGGTCGAAGCCCTCCGCGAGCGCGAGCATGCAGTGGTGCAGTTCCACGCCCCACGGTGCGCGGTACGGCAGCCCGGTGACACGCATCTGTTGCAATCCGTGCACCCCAAACGAACGCGGCGCGCACCCGCAAGGGCACGCGCCGCGTCTCACCGAGGCGGGGCACGGTGCCCCACCGCCCGGGTCACTTCTTCTGTGCCTCGGGCTTCTCCTCCTGCTTGTCCTTGCCGGGCTTCGCGCGCAGCTCGAACTTGATCTCGCCGTCCACCATGCTGGCCTTGATGTGGTACGGGGTGTCCAACTCGCCGCGCAGCACCTGCTCGGACAGCGGGTCCTCGAGGTGCTTCTCGATGCCGCGCTTCAGCGGACGGGCACCGAACTCCTCGTGGAAGGACTTCTCGATCAGCCAGTCGATCACCGACTGCTCGACCTCGAGGTCGTGGCCCTTCTGCTTCATGCGGCCGTTCACCTTGCGCAGCTCGTTCTCGACGATGCGCTGCATGTCCTCGCGGCCCAGCTTGTTGAAGACCACGATGTCGTCGAGGCGGTTGATGAACTCGGGACGGAAGTGGCGTTCCACCTCGCCCTGGATCATCTCGCGCATCTTGTCGGCCCCGCTCTCGCGGCCGGACTTGGAGAAGCCCAGCGTCGTGCTGTTCTTGATCAGGTTGGCACCGATGTTCGACGTCATGATCAGGATCACGTTGCGGAAGTCGATGTGGCGGCCGAACGAGTCGGTGAGCCGGCCTTCCTCCATGATCTGGAGCAGCATGTTGAAGATGTCGGGGTGGCCCTTCTCGATCTCGTCGAGCAGCACCACGCTGTAGGGGCGACGGCGCACCTTCTCGGTGAGCTGACCGCCCTCCTCGTAGCCGACGTAGCCGGGCGGCGCGCCCACGAGGCGCGACGCGCTGTACTTCTCCATGTACTCGGACATGTCGATCTGGATGATCGAGTCCTCGCTGCCGAACATGAACTTGGCCAGGCACTTGGAGAGCCAGGTCTTGCCCACGCCCGACGGGCCGAGGAACAGGAAGCAGCCCATCGGCCGGTTGGGGTCCTTCAGGCCCGCACGCGAGCGCCGCACTGCCTTGGCGATGGCGGTGATGGCGCGGTCCTGGTGGATCACGTCCTTGCCGAGTTCCTCCTCCATCTTGAGGAGGCGCGTGGCCTCCGCCTGGTCGAGGCGGCTGAGCGGGATGCCCGTCATCTTGGAGACGGTCTCCGCGATCACGTCCTCGTCGACGGTGCCACCCGACTCACGGTTGGTCTCGCGCTCGCGCCAGTCGCGTTGGATCTCCTCCTTCTTCTTGCCCAGCTTGAATGCCTGGTCGCGGAGGTCGGCTGCGCGCTCGAAGTCCTGGTTGGCCACCGCCTCCTCCTTCTCCTTGTTGAGGCGGGTGATCTCCGCGTCCATCTCGCGGAGGTCGGGCGGCGCCGTCATCGACTTGATGCGGATGCGTGCACCGGCCTCGTCGATCACGTCGATGGCCTTGTCCGGCAGGAAGCGACCCGTGATGTAGCGCGTCGACATGTCGACGGCTGCCTGCAGGGCGTCCTCGGTGTAGGTCACGCGGTGGTGGGCCTCGTACTTGTCGCGCAGGCCCTTGAGGATCTCGAGTGCCTGCTCGGGGCTCGGCGGCTCGACGTTGACGGTCTGGAAGCGGCGCTCCAGCGCGCCGTCCTTCTCGATGTACTTGCGGTACTCGTCCAGCGTGGTGGCGCCGATGCACTGCACCTCGCCGCGCGAGAGCGCGGGCTTCAGGACGTTGGAGGCGTCGATGGCACCCTCGGCACCGCCGGCACCCACGAGCGTGTGCAGCTCGTCGATGAACAGCATGACGTCCTTGGCGCGACGCACCTCGGTCATCACCGCCTTGATGCGCTCCTCGAACTGGCCGCGGTACTTGGTGCCGGCGACCATCATCGCGAGGTCGAGCACCACCAGGCGCTTGCGGCGCAGGATCTCGGGCACGTTGCCCTTGACGATGCGCTGCGCGAGCCCCTCGACGATGGCGGTCTTGCCGACGCCGGCCTCGCCGAGCAGCACGGGGTTGTTCTTGGTGCGGCGCGAGAGGATCTGGATCACGCGCTCGATCTCGCCGTCGCGGCCGATCACCGGGTCGAGCTTGCCCTCGCGGGCCAGTTCGGTGAGGTCGCGGCCGAACGAGTCCAGCGCAGGCGTCTTGCTCTTGCCCGCGCCCTGGCCCGAGGCCGAAGGGGTGCTGGGCTGGCTGGGGCCGGCACCACTGCCGCCGCCGCCGCTGCCACCACCCATCGACTCGCCGCCCTCCGACTCCTCTTCCTGGTTGTTGTCCGAGGCGCCGAGGAACTCCAGCACCTCCTCGCGGACCTCGTCGAGCTTCACGCCCAGGTTCATCAGGACCTGTGCAGCGATGCCCTCGTTCTCGCGGATCAGGCCCAGCAGCAGGTGCTCGGTCCCGATGTAGTTGTGGGAGAGGTTGCTGGCCTCCTCCATGGACAGTTCGAGCACCTTCTTCGCGCGGGGCGTGAAGGGCAGCTGGCCCATGGTGACCATCGAGGGGCCCGTCTTCACGATCTTCTCGACCTCGTGGCGAATCTTCTCGAGGTCGATGTTCATGTTCTTGAGCACGTTGGCAGCCACTCCGCTGCCCTCCTGGACCAGGCCGAGGAGGATGTGCTCGGTGCCGATGTATTCGTGGTTGAACTTCATCGCCTCCTGACGGGCGAAGCTCATCACTTTCTTGGCGCGGTCGGTGAAGCGGTCGAACATCTCTTGGGGTCTCCAGGGCCCGTTCGGGCCCTCTTCGTAGATCGGAAGAATCGCGGGTCGGATTTACCAGATCCGTAACTGCCTCCGGTGCCGATCGTCTCGGCACCATCGGGCGGTTCCCGCCACCGGGGTGGCGTACCCACGAACTGTCTAGGACACCCGGTTCGCAACCACCATGCCATCAGCCGAACTTCCCCCGAACTTCGGCCCGAGGGCGGTTCGTCCGGTCAGCCGCCGAGGCGGAGGAACTGCCGGACGAGGTCGGCGCGGACCTCGTCGCGCTCCACCGGGTCGAGCTCGGTGCCGCGGTAGCGCTGCAGGTGGGCGGGCTGGGACACCAGCAGGGCGCGGTTCAGGTCCATCGGCCGGAACTGGTCGAACAGGCCCGTGTGGCAGCCAAAACGCAGCGCGCTCATGCAGGTCATGGCCTCGTCGCTGGTGAGGATGCGGGCGCGCTCCACCACGCCGAGGGCGCGGTGCACGCGGTCGAGGGTGCGGACCCGCGCGGCACCCTCCAGCAGGGTCTTCCGCAGCTCCCGCTCCCACGCCACGAACTTGGAGACGGCCAGCGAGACCTCGTCGACGATCTCGTCCTCGGTGCGACCGAGGGTCACCTGGTTGCTCACCTGGTAGAAGTCGCCGATGGCGCGGCTGCCCTCGCCGTAGAGGCCGCGCACCGCGAGGTGGATCTTCTGCGCGACGTTGGTCAGCTTCTCGACCTGGTCCGACCACACCAGCGCTGGCAGGTGCAGCATCACCGACAGGCGCAGTCCCGTGCCCGCGTTGGTGGGGCAGGAGGTCAGGAAGCCGAAGTGCTCGTGGAAGGCCAGCGGCAGGCGCTGCACCAGCGCGTCGTCGAGCGCCTCGGCACGGAGCCAGGCGGCGCGCGTCTGGAAGCCGGAGGCGAACACCTGCAGCCGCAGGTGGTCCTCCTCGTTGATCATCAGGGCGATCGACTCGGCCGTGTTGACCGCCACGCTGCGCGGGCGCTTGCTGGCGGCGAGTTCGCGGCTGATCAGGTGCCGCTCGACGAGCAGCTGCAGCTCCAGCTCGCTCACGCTCGCCAGCTCGGCCGCCATCAGCGGCTCCGGCAGGCCGTGGCCCTTGTCCTTGGCCTCGATGCAGCTGCGCACGTGCTGCACCAGGTCGCGGGCCTCCGCCTCGTCCTGGGCGCCCGGGAACCGGTAGCCGCGCACGTTGCGGGCGAGGCGGACGCGCGTGCACACCGCCACGTCGTTGTCGGCGCCGCGCGTCTGCAGCCACTCGCCGACCACGAACCCCTTGCCGTCGCCTTCCTCCGGCTGGCTCACGTGCGGGCCCCCGGTTCGGCGTCCAGCTCGGCCCGGCGCAGTTCGTCGCGCAGCCGTGCGGCCTCCTCGTACCGTTCGCCCCGCACCGCGTCCTCCAGCCGACGCCGCAGCTCTGCCAGCGTGTCAGGGGGCGCTGCCTGCGTGGCAGGGTTGCGACCGGGCAGGCGCCCGCGGTGTGCCGCGGACTCGTGCACCCGCTGCAGCAGGGGGACGAGGTCGGGCGCGAAGGTGTCGTAGCAGCGCGGGCACCCGAGGCGTCCCTTTGCCTTGAAGTCCGCCATGGTGGTCCCGCAGCCGGGGCAGCCGGCGTCGCGCCGCGGCCGGGCGAGCCCGCCCTTGCCCTTCATGCCGCTGAGGATGTCCTCCAGGATCTCGGTGCTCACCTTGATCTGCTGCTTGGGAGCCACCACGCCCATGGCCTCGGCGCACTGTGCGCACAGGTGCTGCTGGCCGCTCAGCGAGCCGCCGCTGAGGTCCATGATCACGATGGACGCAAGGTTCTTCTGGCAGGCGGTGCAGTGCTGCATGCGCGGTCCGGGGCGAGTGTAGCCAGCAGGCGGGGTCGGCAAAGGGGCGCGGACGCTTTCGTCTTCGCGCCGGGGCGGCAGGGGATGCGGGTCAGGTTGCGGCAGCTGCAGCAGCCTGTGCGTGGCCGCCGACGCTCCGTCGGTCGCGCAGCCACTGGTGGAACTCCATCGCGCGTGCGCGGAAGTTCGCGTACTGGTCGAACGAGGCAAAGGCAGGGCTGAACAGCACCAGGTCGCCGGGCCGCGCCGCGGCCATTGCCTGCTCCAGTGCCTCCAGCAGTTTCACGTTCACGGTGGTGGGCAGCCGTTCGGCGAGGATCGCGCCGAGGGGCTGGGCCGCAGCGCCGAACAGGTGCGCCGAGGCGAGGTACGGGCTCACGCCGTCCGCCACCGCGCGGTAGTCGCCGTCCTTGCTCTTGCCGCCGCCGACCCAGTGGATGCGTCCCTGCAGCGACTGCAGCGCGCTGCGCGTCGACTCGATCTCCGTCGACACGCCGTTGTCGAGCACGCGCACGCCGCCCAGCACCGCGACCTGCTGCAGCCGGAAGGGCAGCGGCCGCGCGGCTGCCATGGCGAGGCCCACGCCGTGCGGAGTCGCGCCCATCAGCAGTGCGGCGGCAGAGGCCGCCATCACGTTCTCGCGCTGGAACGTGCCCAGCAGCTGCAGTGCGTCCACGTGCACGATGCGGTCCGCATCGATGCCCGGCAGGCGTGCTGTCACCCAGCCGTCCACCAGGCCCATCCCGCCTGCGGCAGGCGCTGCGTCGGGCTGGCACCGCACCGCGCGTCGTGCCGAGTGGGCAAAGCCGCAGGCCACTGCGTCGTCGGCAGCGCACACCACGAAGTCCGTGGCCATTGCGGCTGCGCGCGACTTGGCACCGTGGTACGCGGCCAGCGTCTTGTGCCGGTCGATGTGGTCCTTGAGCACGCGCGTCACCACCGCGCCCGCCACCCGGTGGCGCTGCACGTCGACGCGGTCGAGCTGGAAGCTCGAGATCTCCAGCACCGCGACCTGGTCCGCGCGCCAACGGCCCTCGTCCGCCAGCAGGCTGTGGCCGATGTTGCCGCCCAGCAGCGTGTCCACGCCGCCGCGCCGCAGCGCCGCGGCCAGCAGCGTCGACGTCGTCGACTTGCCGTTGGTCCCGGTCACCACCACCACGCGGCCCGGGTAGGCCTCGAGGAACAGGTTTGCCTCCTGCGTCACGTGCACGCCACGCGTGCGGGCGGCGGCCAGCAGCGCGTGCTCCTCGGGCACCGCCGGGTTGACCACCAGCAGGTCGATCCCGTCCAGCAGCGCCTCGTCCTCGCGGCCGAGCTGCCAGTCCAGGTCCTTCAGCGGTGCCAGCAACTCGCGGCTCTCCACCAGGTCCGCGCCCGTGCTCTTGTCCGCGATGCGCACCCGGCAGCCGTGGGCGTGCAGGTAGCGCACGGCCTCGCGTCCGCCGCCGAAGCGCCCGAGCCCCCAGACCAGCGCCACCTTGCCTCGCAGTTCCGTCTTCTTCATCGCGCGCTCCTTGCCGCCATCGCCCGCTGCCGCAGTCCGTCCAGGTCCGCAGGCTGCATGCCCGGCTGCACCGGCTGCGGGTTCGTGGCCTCCGGTGCCTGCCATCTCGCCTGTTCCGGGCCACGCGCCCACCGCAGCACGAACTCGACCGGCAGGTCGAGGGGGTAGATCCAGGGCGTCACCGGTTCTTCCAGCGTCACCGTGGTGCGTGCCGGCACCCGTGCGAACTCGGCAAGCGTGCCTTCGGCGGCGAGGGGCACGGCATCGAGGGTGCGGGTGCCGTAGTGGTCGAAGGGCAGGGAGCCTGGCGCCGTGGCGCGGCCGTCCACCAGCACGAGGGTGTCCGCGGGCGCGGTGAGGTCGACCGACGGGCCCGCACAGGCGGCGCACAGGGCGAGCGCCAGCATGACCGGTGCGGTGCTGCACCGGCGGACCAAGGATGGTTGCGCCGCCGCCCTGGGTGGCGCCGCTCGCTGCCCGAACCGCCTCACGATGTCCCTCCCGGTGGCCTCGCGGCCGCGTGGCACGGGTCCAACCGCACGAACCATTCCAGCCTCCCCGCCTGCGCGGGGAAAACTGGCGGAGAGGGGGGGATTCGAACCCCCGGTACCCTTGCGGGTACAGCACCTTAGCAAGGTGCCGCATTCGGCCACTCTGCCACCTCTCCGGGTGGAAGGCCGGGCAGTAGAG
>JBEGVB010000165.1:0-27332 GCA_041178545.1 Planctomycetota bacterium | reverse complement strand
TGGCACTCGCGGCCGCAGCACAACTCGCGCCGGCGTGGACCTATGCAGTCTCGCTTGCGGTGTTCGGGCTCCCCCACCTCGCGTGCGAGCTGCGCTACGTCGACCAGCGGTTCTCGCCTCGGCTTGCCAGGACGACGTGGGAACGGCTGGCCGCAATCCTCGTCGGCATCGCATGCGTGCGCGCCGCAGGACTCGCTGGCCTTGGCTCGCTTGCCGGTCGCACGACACTCGAGCTCCTGCTGGGTGCCGCGCTGGTGGCGGTGGTGGTGAGGGCGCTGGGCCGTGGCACCGCAACCGTGGCGGCGGGTGCCACCCTTGTGCTCGCCCTCGCCGGTGCGGCGCTCTGGCCGGTCGACACCCTCGTCGTGTTCGCATTCCTGCACAACCTCACCCCCGTGGGCCTGCTGGCCGAACGGCTGCAGGGCCGGGCACGGACTCATGCCATGACCTCGTGCGTGGCCTGCTTCCTGCTCCTGCCCTTCGCCATCGCCATGGGCTGGTTCGGCGACGCGCTGGGGGCACTCGGCACTGGCGGGACCGTGTACGGCCCGGAAGGTGTTGGCGGGGTGGACGAGAACGCGGCCGCGTTCGTGCCACCTTCGCTCCTCGGGAACGTGGCTGCCGCGAACCTGTTCCGGGCCGCCGCGTTCCTGCAGTGCATGCACTACGTCGTCACGATCGGCGTGCTGCCGCACCTCGGACCGGCAGGGCAGGCTGGCTCCGGGCGCCTGCCGTGGCCGCGATGGCCCGTGTTCGCCACGGGCACCGCGGTCGCGACACTCGTCGTGGTCATGGGTCACCTCGTCGACTTCGCCGCAACCCGCGCCTGCTACGGCATCCTTGCCTCGGTGCACGCATGGGTCGAGGTGCCGGTACTCTTGCTTGCGTGCCCGGGCGCAGCGGCCGTGGGATCCAGGCTTGCCGTGGAGACGGCATGACCACCTGGCCCGCGGCATTCGCCCTCACGATCGCCGTGGAGGTGCCGCTCGTGGTCGCCATCGCACCTGCTGCCCTTCGGCGCCGGGCCGCACTCGATGCCGCCGTGCTGAATGCGTTCACCCACCCGCTGGCGTGGCTCGCCGTGGGCACGTTCCCGAGCTGCTGGACCGAGGTCGAGCTCGCGGTGCTGCTGTTCGAGGCTTGCGCCTACGCACGCATCACCGGACTGTCCTGGCCCCGCGCCCTCGCCGCCGGGGGGCTCGCGAACCTGTGCACTGCAGCCCTGTCCTTCCTCCCGTGGCCTTGACCCCCCGATGACGCACGACGCACTCGTGATCGGAGCCGGCATCCAAGGCCTCTGCACGGCGTTCCACCTCCGACGCAGCGGCCTGCGCGGCATCGCGGTGGTAGACCAGCACCACGAGGCACACGCGCACGGGAGCTCGCACGGGCACACGCGCATCACGCGGTCGTCCTACGCCGACCGGAGGTGGATCGAACTTGCCGAACAGGCCCACCGCCACGGCTGGCGCGAGCTCACAACCGAGCTGGGTGCGCAGTTGCTGCTCCCCACGCCTGGACTCTTCTTCGGGCCGGAGACAGGTCCGTTCGGCGCGTTCCTGGCGGCCACGCTGGGATCCGGCGCGCGCGTCGAGCGCATTGCCGTGGCACGAGCACGGGAACTCTGCCCGCTGCTGCGCATCGACGACACCGACGCCGTGCTGCTCGACCACACGGCTGCCGTGGTCGCGGCCGAGCGCACCATGACGGGCCTGCGCACCTGGTGCGACGCGCACGGGGTCGAGCGGGTCGTCGACACCAAGTGCACGGACCTGCGCCGCGAGGGCGGGGTCTGGCGCGTCGCGACCGCCCGTGGTGTCCTGCAGACAAGGCGCGTCGTCGTCGCAACCGGTCCGGGAACCGGCGCACTGGTCCCCGAGGAGTGCAAGCGGCTCACCGTGCTGCGGCAGCACGTGGGCTACTTCGCTCCCGACCTGCCTGCCTCCGCGCTCGTCCCCGGCGCGTTCCCGGTGTGGGCACGCATCGGCACGACTGCCAACGACTTCCAGTACGGGTTGCCGGAGTTCGGGCGTCCGGGCACCAAGCTGGCACGGCACCGAACCGTGGGAGCAGCCGACGATCCGGCAGGTGACGCGAGGCCCGACCATGCCTCCCTGCAGCAGCTTGCAGGAGAACGGTTCACCCTGCCCACCCGACTGGTGGGCAGCGAGACCTGCCTCTACACGATGGCGCCCGGCGAGGAACTGCAGGTGCGCGAGGCCGGTCCAGGCCTGGTGGTGGTGACGGCCTGCTCCGGGCACGCGTTCAAGTTCGGCCCGGAGATCGGTCGGCACGCTGCAGCCATGGTGCTGCAGTCCGCCGCGACGTGAGGCTCAGTTGCCGCCGCGCGAGCCGGCACCCTCGCCGCCTCGCCCGCCGCCACCCTGACCGCCACGGCCACCGGCACCCTCACCACCGCCGCCCTGACCACCCTGGCCGCCGCGCCGCCGCGCGGGCATGTCGCTCTTGAGCATCTTCACGTCGACCATCTGGTCACCGCGCTGGAACGTGAAGGTGACCGTGTCGCCCTCGACGTCGCGGGCGACCTGGAAGATCTCGAACATCTCCTGGATCTCCTTGCCTGCGACCTTCTTGAGCACGTCGCCCACCTTGATGCCGACCTTGTCGCCGCGGCCGTCCTTGGTGATCTTGGTGACCTTGAAGCCCTCCATCTCGCCGTCGAACAACGCGGCGGCGTAGCTGGCGGCCTGCCGCCCCTCGCCACGCTGCACCGCGCTGCGGTCGAGCATGGAGTCGAGGTTTGCGGTGCCGAGCGCCGCCAGGGCGATCACCGTGGCCGTGTGGCGCTGGTACTCCTCGATCGCAACGTCCATCCGGTCCCACTGGGTGTGCCACGTGTAGCCGAAGTAGTCGCTGCGGCCCTTGAGGCTCCAGTTGAGCCCGGGCACGCCGGCTGCGATGAACGATGCATGGTCGCTGCCACCGCCACCGGCAATGCGCTCGACCTTGTTGAGCTTGAACACCGGTCCCTCGTGCCCCTCGTCCGGGGACTTCATCAACTCGTTCACCGGGGCGAACACGGCCTCCATGAAGGGCAGCATGACCTCGGTCACGCCGAGCGCGGCCGCCCAGTTGGTGCCGGTGTCGTGGTTGAACACCGCAGACACCTTCTCCATCTCGGTGCGGTGCTTGCGCACGTAGGCGGCGCTGCCGAGCAGGCCCTGTTCCTCACCGCCCCACAGGCAGAACCGGATGGTGCGCTTCGGCTTGGCGCCGACCGCGGCCAGGATGCGGGCGGCCTCCATGGTGGTGTTGGTGCCGGTGCCGTTGTCCGTCGTGCCCTGCGCCTGGTGCCAGCTGTCGAGGTGGCCGCACACGATCACGACCTCGTCGGGCTTCTCGGTGCCGGGGATCTCGGCGATCACGTTCTCCAGCACGATGGGACCCTGCTCGAACCGGTTCTGGATGTCGAACTCGACCTGCACCGGCTCCTTGCCGCCGAGCAGCTTCTCCAGCTCCTCGGCGTGGTCGGCGCGCACCGCGATCTCGGGAACCGTGGGCACGTCCTCCATCTTGCCCATCGCCGTGCGGTGGTTGCCGAACACGCGCACGCGCAGCGGGTACTTCTCGTTGGGGTCGTTGGCGCGGTACACCCAACCGGCGATCCCGGCCGCCTCGACCTTCTTGCGCATCTCGGCGCTGAGGCGCTTGCGGAACACGAAAGCACCCTTGAGCCGGTCGCCGAGGGCCGCGAGCTCGTCGTCGTCGGTCGGGGCCGCGAGCAGCGTGCCCTTGGTCAGGCCGTTGGTGCCGGCAGTCCATGCATCCGTGGCCACGTACATCTCCAGCTGCACCGGGCTGGTCACGCGACCGGCCCATGTGTCGCGGCCCCAGACCAGGTTCCACTCGCCCCAGGGTTCCTTCTGAACGTTCTTCAGGCCAAAGGACTCGAACTTGGCGGCAGCCCACTCGGTGGCCTTCTGGTAGTTGCGGGAGCCGGTGAGGCGCCAGCCGATGGTGGTGCACATCTCCTCGAGCATGCGCATCGCCTGGCTGCGCTCGATGCCCTCCTCGACGATGGCACTCGCGAGTGCCTTGTCGACGGGGCGTGCCACGGCGGGCGTCGCAACCTCCGGGGCAGAGGCCTGCGCGGGCAGCAGGGCCGGCAGGAAGAGGAACGGGAACAGGATTCGGGTCGTGTGGGCCATGTTCGGGAGCCCTTTTACGACGCAGACCGCGCGGATGCGAACGCCCGCCGGCAAGGACCCGGGCCGCGGCAGGTCAACCGCGCAGGTACGGTGCCACGGCCTGCCCCATGGCCACGTCTGCCGGGTCGGGACCGAACTCGGTGAACCCTCGCCGCAGGTAGTCCTCGAAGTAGGCCCGGATCTCGGCGGCGCTGTAGGCGGTGCCGTTGTCGCCGAACTTGGTCACGAAGGGAGTGAAGTGCGGGTACAGCGCCGCGGAGCCCTGCCTGCCCCACCAGTCCCCGTGCAGGGTGGTGCGCATGAAGTTGCCGATCAGCAGGTCGTCGAAGGCATTCCACTCGACTGCCTGCAGCAGCGACTCGCGCGGCACGGCAAAGGTGATCCCGCGGGGCTGGCCCTTGGCGATGTCGACCACATGGTCCCTGCCGCCCACCCGGAAGGTGACGTACCCGAGGAAGGTGCGCAGGTGCTCGAACCGGCCGAAGTAGGCGCGCAGCCGGTCCAGGTCCTCTGCCTCGAGGCAGCTGGACCAGCTGTCCCCGAACTCCTCCGGGGCCCGCAGGATGTCGGGCGACGGCCTCGGGTCGATGCATCGGTGGGAGCCGTCGGTGAGGTCCACGGCGACGAAGGCGGGCAGGATGCGGTGGAACCCGTCGTCGGGGAACCCCTCGGCATGTGCGTGCACGGGCGTGGTGCAGGCGTTGGCCCATGCACTGTCGGTGCGCTGGTAGCGGTGCATGGCACTGCCGGGCACGAAGGTGCGGATGCCGTAGTGGCACAGCATCGCGTGGATGCCGGGCCCCAGCCTCGGCTTCTGCATCGCAGGCGGTTGGATGCGCACGCCCTGCTCGTCGAAGAAGTGGATCATGTCCGCGTCGCCGTAGCCGGTGAGGCAGGACAGGTAGGTGCGGTCGCCGAACCGGGGCAGCTCCCGCCGCAACAGCTTCGAGGTGCCGCGGTCGCCCGCGTCGTTGGCGTCGATGACCAGGTGGTCGCCAAGGTCGAGCAGCAGGCTTGCGTCCTGGTTGAAGTTGGCAACGGAGGCGATGCGCAGCCTCGGCGAGAGCTGCACCCACTTGCCGTCCTCGAGCACCGTGACGTCGAAGCCCATCGAGCGGAGCTCCCGGGCAACGCGACCACCGTGGTGGTCCGGCAGCAGGATCTTCTTGTCGCGCAGCGTCTCGAGGCTCGGCAGGCTCAGGTGGTCGGGGTGGCCGTGGCTGATCCAAAGGTAGCGGCACTGCTTCACGTGCTGCTGCTGCTCGGCAGGGACCTCGTGGCTGAGGATCCACGAGCCGAAGTAGGCCGGGCCGTGGAGCCACGGGTCGGTCGCCAGCACCGGTCCCTTGTCGTGCGCGATGATGCAGGCGTTGCCGATGGTCTCGAAGCCAAGGTCCATGCCCACAGTGTCGCCTGCGGGCACACCGTGCGCCATCAGGCGAACAGCGCAGGGGGCAGTTCGGCCGCGTCGCCGGCGACGGCATCGACACTCGCGTGCACCAGGTGCCCCGTGCCGTCGAACACCAGCACGCCGCCTTGTTGCCAGGGGTCCCCCTGCACGCGCGTCTGGCGGAAACCGGCCCGCCACGCACGGACCGCGTTGGCGAGCGCCCGCGGGTGGAGGACGCTGGCGAGGCCGCGCCGCATGCGTGCGGCGGCAAAGGCCACGCGGGACCGGTCGCACAGCACGGGATGCCCACCAGCGTGCTCCCGGGCAAAGGCTGCAGCCATCGCCGGGGTGCCGGTGCCCACGAACACGAGCGCCTTGCCCGCGGCCTTGAACTCCGGCGCCCGGGCGCGCAACTGCGCGGCCCGCTCGCGACAGAACAGTCAACCGTAGTGGCGCAGGAAGACGGCCACGAGCCCTCCCGTGGCGAGCTGGACCCGCAAGGTGGTCGGGGCCCCCGCTGGGTCGGTGAGGGCTGCGTCGAGGACCTTGGCTGCGTCGATGCCGGTCATGGCCACCACACTACGCGCGGGTCAGCGCCGCGGTTGCGAGGACTTCGCAGGTGCTGGCACGCCGGTGCCGGGGTGGCCGGCGACGGTCTCCCACGCGATGCGCTGCATCACGCGCACGGCCTCGGGGTCGGGGACCGGCCACTTGCGCGCAGACTTGGCCGACGGGCCCCACCATGTCTGGCCCCAGCGCCCGACGACCGCCTGGGGCAGCCCTTCCGGCGAGCGCCCGAAGAGCGTGGCGTAGTGGACGCAGGCGACGAAGTACTTGCCCGTGGGCGCCAGGTGGATGTCGTCCTCGAACAGCTCACGGAACCCGGTGAATCCCTTGACGTCGCCCTTCTCGATCGCGTCGGCAAGCCGGCCGAGGGCCGTGCCCGCGGGGACGATGCGCATCGGCACGCGGCCCGGGTGCGCCTTGTTCACCGCTGCGACGATTTCGGCCCACATCGCGGCATCGGCCTCGAGGCGCTTGCGCCACGTGAGGTTCGCGTTGGGGTTGCCCTTGTCCCACGGGCAGCCCTTCTCGGTGCCGGTCTCGGTGCAGTGCCACGGCTCGTAGAAGAAGACCCTGCTGTCCTCCGGTGCGTGCTCGCGCACGAGGGCCAGGTAGCGACCTGCGTACTCCACGGTCTCGTCCACGAGTTCCTTGCCGCCACGCGGCACGCTGTCGACCATCACCAGCGTGTCGTACGTGCCAGTCTTGATCGCCTTGTTGGCGTTCATGCTGAACTGTGGCTCGAAGCTCTTGGAACCGCGCGTCTCCTCGTCCCACTGCCACCGCAAGGGTGCGCCTGGGATGTTGTGGTCCTTGAAGGTCATGTCGAGCCCCTTCGTCGCCTTGGCGAGACCGAGCACCATGTCCGGGATGTCGGTCATCAGCGAGTGGCCGAGCCAGACCACGCGCGGGTGCGCGGGGAACGCGGCAGCCTGCGCGCGACCGCCAGCGGGCTTCGCACTCGACTTGGTCGGCTTTGCGGTCGGCTTCGTGACCGCCTGTGCGTGCAGCGTTCCGGCGAGGGCGGCGAGGACCAGCAGGGAGAGCGTCCGGGACGAGGCCATGGACTGATGATGCAGTCGGGAGGGCATCGGAGCCAACCGGCTGGGTGCCCAACACACGTTCGACCGCGAATCGCGAGGGATCTGCTGGAGCCGCCGCCGCCCGCAGGTACGGTGCGCGCCCTCCCCGCGATGGACCCGATCGGACAACTGTTGGAGAACAACCGGAAGTGGGCTGCGCGCACCACCGCCGCCGACCCGGAGTTCTTCGACAAGCTCTCCCGCCAGCAGGCCCCGCAGTACCTCTGGATCGGGTGCTCCGACAGCCGCGTGCCCGCGAACCAGATCGTCGGCCTGATGCCCGGCGAGGTGTTCGTCCACCGCAACGTGGCCAACGTGGTCGTCCACGCGGACCTCAACTGCCTGTCGGTCATCCACTACGCGGTCGAGGTGCTCAAGGTGCGGCACGTCATCGTGTGCGGCCACCACGGCTGCGGCGGCGTCGAGGCCGTCGTGCGCGACTCGCGCGTGGGCCTCGTCGACAACTGGTTGCGGCACGTGCGCGACGTGCACGAGAAGCACCGCGAACTGGTGCTGAGCGTTGCCGACCGCCCCGACCGTCGCGACCTGCTCTGCGAGCTCAACGTCATCGAGCAGTGTCTCAACGTCTGCGGCACCACCGTGGTCCAGGACGCATGGTCGCGTGGCCAGCAGGTGACCGTGACCGGCCTCATCTACGGGCTGAAGGACGGCATCATCCACAACCTCGACTTCCACGCAGCGGGCACGGACACGGTCGACCCCGCCTACCTCGCGGCCGTGTCGGGCCTGCGCACCCGCCACTGGAACCGATGACCGACGTGCGCGTGGAGGTCCTCTCGCGGGACGGGGGGCGAGTGGAGACGCACATGACCGTCCGGGCGGGTGAACTGCTGATGGACGCGTGCGAGCGGCACGGTGCCGACGTGGACTTCTCCTGCCGGGCCGCTTCCTGCTCGACCTGCAGGGTCGAGGTGGTTGCAGGTGCCGATCAACTGGCGACGCCGGACGAGTGGGAACGACAACTGCTCGACGCCGTCGGCAACCCCTCGACCACGCGGTTCTGCTGCGTGGCCCGCGTGCAGTCAGCAGCTGCTCCCGGCGTGGTGCGGGTCCGCCCGCTGGGCCCTGCGTTCTGACGGCACTCAGCCGCGGCTCGCGGAATCACCGCGCTTCATGCGCGCCGTGGAGTCGTAGTCGCCGAGAAATGCCTTGCCGGTGAGGTGGAAGTCGGTGACCGCGAGGATCACCATGGGCTCGGAACCGGTGTTCTGCGACTGGTGGACGGCCCAGCGCGGCACGAACACGCAGTCCCCGGGGGACACCGGGACCCACCGGTCGTCCACCATGACGCGACCGGTGCCCGACACGAAGTAGAACACCGTCTCGTGCGCGTGCTTGTGACGCTCGTTGCACCGCCCGGGCGGGATGCGCACGACGCGCGCGTCAACCACCTCGGCCGGGAAGGGGGCGCGCTCGACCGTGAAGTCGATGTTCATGGCGTCCACGCGGTTGTGGTACACGGCCTCGGCAGCAGGCTCGTCGGGACGGAAGCTGAGCCGCTCGGTCGCCACGTCGGCACCGAGCAGCGAGCGCTTGTCCTGGATGCGTTGCAACTGCCCCGCGATGCGACGGTGGCGCAGCTCCGACACCAGCTGGTTGAAGAACTCGTGCCGCAGGTCGAGGGCGAGGACCATGGCACTGCGCGCCTGTTCCGCCCAGCCCGGTTGGCTGCGGAAGCTGGACAGGATGTCCGAGAGCGTGGCGGCATG
Organism: Planctomycetota bacterium; assembly: GCA_041178545.1. GTDB lineage: Bacteria > Planctomycetota > UBA1135 > UBA1135 > UBA2386 > JBEATZ01. The sequence goes on along the minus strand of JBEGVB010000165.1, from coordinate 18,397 downwards.
GGCATCGTCGCACGCCATGTGGATGTGGAAGAACTCGAGGTGCTCGTCCGCGACACCTGCCTTGCGCAGGCCCTCCACCATCACGGCGTACATACGCGCCACGATGGCCTCGGTGCCGAGCGAGAGGAATGCACTGGCATGCAGCGCACTGCCGTGGGTGCACTCGCGCAGGAACCGGTCGACGAAGTGACGGGTCGCGGGCAGGAACTGGATGGCCTCGACGTCGACCCCGAGACCCTCCGTCAGGAAGTTGCGGAAGATCTGGGCGTGACGACGCGAGGGTTCGGCGCCGCCACCTTCCTCCCAGAGGTTCTCGCTCAGCCGGGACCGGAGCAGGTCGTCCTCCAGGTTGGCCATGAGGCCGGACAGGTAGCGGGTGAAGTTGCGCGAGTAGAGGTGGTACTGCCCGAACAGGAACTGGAAGTCGGCCCGGGTCAGCACGCCTGCGCGGCAGGCCTGGAACAACTCGTTCTGCCAGAACGGGTGCGACTCCTCCGCGGCCCGCAGGGCGGCCAGTCGGGGGTCGGCAGCCGGGACGGTGCAGTCGCGCAGGTCGTGTCCGGGGAGGGAGGTCATGGGCTGGGTTGGGTTCGCGTGCCGTCGCGCGCGGATGCTGGGCAGGCTAGCCTGCGGCGGTGCAGGACCGGTACGCATTCGACCAGGGCGACTACTCGAAGGTGGGCCTGGTCCGCCACCTCGGTCGCGATGCGCGGCGGCGCATCGGGTTGCTGTGGTACGCGAACCGGCCCACCCGGACCGAGGCAACGAACGGCGACGGTCGACATTTCACCTACCTGACCCGGTCGGATGACCTCGCCGCGTGCGACCGCGAACTCCACGCGGCCTGGGCCCGCGCATGGGGCCGGGTGCCCCGCAGCATCGCGTCCCTCGAGGCCCACACGCCATGGCCACGGGGGATGCGGTTCTTCTCGGAACCGGTCCCCACGCGGTACACCGAGCGCGACACCTGGTTCGGACGGGCCCTGCGGGCACTGGACGGGTGCCAGCTGGTGTTCTGCGACCCCGACAACGGCATCGCACGGCCAGGCACCGCAGCAGCGGCAGGCCCTTCCCCCAAGCACGCGCTGCTCCACGAGCTGGACGCGCTGCTCGGCACCGGGGCCTCGGTCGTGGCCTACCACCACTGCGACCGGAGCGCGCCCCATGCAGAGCAGGCCATGCAGTGGCGTGCCCTGTGCCGTGCCCGTTGGCCCGGCCTCGCAGACGCTGTGCCCGTCCGGTACCGGCGGGGCTCGGGCAGGCTCTACCTCGTGCTGGTGCAGACACGCCACGAGCAGTGGCTGCGCGACGGCTTGGCAGCCCTGCACGCGGGCCCATGGGTGCGCGGCGGCCACTTCACCCTCGACACGGCAGGCGAGCAGCCCACTGCGTCGGTCAGTGGCCCGCGGCTGCGGACTGCTCCTCGCGCACGGCCTGTGCGCTGACCTTCTGCACGCGGACCGGGCAGACCTTGAGCTCGGCCGTCTTGGTGACCGGGTCGTAGCCGCCGCCGGTGAGGAAGTTCACGGGGACGTTGTTGAAGCTGAAGGAGCAGAACACGGTGCCGCGCGGGCTCTTCGCGGCCGAACGCACCTTGAGGTGCACGTGGCCACGCGGGCTGCTCATGCGGACCCAGTCGCCGTCGGCGAGGCCCCATGCACGCATGTCCTCGGGGTGGATCTCGAGGGACTCCTCGTCCAGCAGGTAGTCGATGCCCTGCGACCGTCCGGTCTGGGTGCGCGTGTGGTAGGCCTGCAGGCGGCGGCCCGTGGTGAGCCACACCGGGTACTCCTCGCTGACCGACTCGGCCGGCGGGCGGTACTCGACGAGACGGAACAGTCCGCGTCCGTTCTTGAACTCCCCCACGTGCAGGATCGGGGTGCCGGGGTGGTCCTTGCCGGGCACCGGCCACTGGATCGACTCGCGGCCGACGCGCTCCCAGTCGAGTCCGGCGAAGATCGGCGACACCGAGCACAGCTCGTCGAACACGTCGGCTGCCGAGTTCCAGTCGAAGCCCTGGATGCCGCACCGGCGTGCGATCTCCATGACGATCCACCAGTCGGGACGCGACTCGCCCTGGGCAGGCACTGCCTGGCGCAAGCGCTGCACGCGGCGTTCGGTGTTCACCTGCGTGCCGTCGGTCTCGCCCCATGCCGATGCCGGCAGCACCACGTCTGCGATCTCCGCGGTCTCGGTGAGGAAGATGTCGATCACCACGAGGTGGTCGAGCTGCTTCATCGCGTGCTCGGTGTGGTGGCGGTCGGCATCGCTCACCAGCGAGTTCTCGCCGCAGATGAGCATGGCGAACACTTCCTTGCCCGCACGCTCGAAGGCGTCGACCTTCGTGATGCCGCGCGCGAGTTCCACCTTCTTCCCGTACAGCTTCTCGAACTTCTCCTGGTTGGCAGGGTCGGTGACGGACTGGTAGCCCGGGAAGTTGGCGGGGATGCCGCCTGCGTCGCCCGAGCCCTGGATGTTGTTCTGGCCGCGCATCGGGTTGATGCCGCCGCCCTCGACACCGAGGTTGCCGGTGAGCAGCGCCAGGTTGCACAGGCTCTGCACGTTGTCGACACCGCTGATGTGCTCGGTGATCCCGAGCGTGTAGTAGATGGCAGCAGGCCTGCCCTGTGCGTACCACCTCGCGGCCGTCTCGATGTCCGCGGCAGGCACGCCGCAGACGGTCTCCGCCCAACTCGGCGGGAACTTGGCAACGTGGGCGGCAAGGGCGTCGAAGTCCTTGGTGCGCGACTCGACGAACTCACGGTTCACGAGTCCGTCGCGCACGATCACGTGCGCCATCGCGAGCAGCAGCGAGACGTCGGTGCCGACGCGGATCGGCAGGTAGAGGTCCGCCATCTCGGCAAGGCCGATGCGGCGCGGGTCCACCACGACCATGCGGGCCCCGCGCTTCTTCGCCTTCTTCAGGCGCGTGGCGGCAACGGGGTGGCACTCGGTCATGTTGGTGCCGATGCACAGGATCACCTCGGGCTTCTCCATGTCGGAGAGCGGGTTCGAGGAGGCGCCGCGTCCAATCTGGGCCACCAGACCGGTGACCGTGGGGCTGTGTCAATGTCGTGAACAGTTGTCGATGCGGTTGGTGCCGAAGCCCGCACGGACGAACTTCTGCACCGCGTACGATGCCTCCACCGGCGCGCGGCCGGAGGCAATGGCGTAGACCGCACCCGGGCCGTTCTCGCGCGATGCCTTCAGGAACCCGGCTGCCGCGCGGTCGAGCGCCTCCTCCCACGTGGCGGGCACCAGCTTGCCGTGGTCGTTGCGCACCATCGGCGTCTTGAGCCGGTCGCGGTGCTGGATGAAGTCGAAGGCGAACTGGCCCTTGATGCAGAGGGCGCCCTCGTTGGCAGGGCCGTCCATGGCCGGCTGGATGCCGACGACCTGCGTGCCCTTGGTGAGCATGTCCACCTGGCAGCCGACGCCACAGTAGGGACACACGGTGCGGGTGCGCTGGACCTCGCCGGGCAGGTCCGCGGCGCGCAGTGCCTTCTTGTCCGCGAGTGCGCCAGTCGGGCAGGTCTGCACGCACTGGCCGCAGAAGGTGCAGGAGGATTCCTTGAGGTGGTGGTCGAACTCCGCCGTGATCTGCGTGTGGAACCCGCGGTTCGCGATCGAGATGGCGTGGTCGCCCTCCTGCTCCGCGCAAACCCGCACGCAGCGGTAGCAGCTGATGCACTGCTCGTAGTCGCGCAGGATGAAGGGGTTGGTGTCGGTCGGGTGGGAGGTGCCGGACTTCGCGCCCGCGAACCTGCCGCTGCGGGCACCGTAGCGGTCCGCCAGCGTCCTCAGCTCCTGGCTGGCATGTCCGCGCAGCGGGTCGACGTCGACCTCGCGATTCTCGCTCACCACCATCTCCAGCAGCGTGGTGCGGTGCTTGTCGAGCTTCTCGGTGGCCGTGCGCACGACCATGCCCGGGTGGCACTTCGACGTGCACGAGGCCACCGGGTTGCGCGAGCCCTCGACCTCGACCACGCACAACCGACAGGCGCCGAAGGCCTCGAGCCGGGGGTCGTAGCAGAGGGTCGGCACCTCCCGCCCGGCGCGCCGCGCTGCCTCGTAGACGGTCTCACCGGGACGGAAGTCCACGTCCTGGCCGTCGATGCGGAGGGTCTGGGTCGCAGTCCTGGCGGCAGGCACCGGGTCCGTTGCAGTCATGCGGAGGATTGGAGCAGAGCGGGACGAGGTCGGCAACGACCGGCCAACTTGCGCGGTCAGGCCCGCACCACGAGCACCACCACCGCGGCCAGCGGCGGGAGGAACCCGAACAGCACCGGCCAACCGATCCCGCGACCGCCCAGGGCCCATGCCAGCACGACCTTGGCGACCAGGTTGCTGCCGAACGCCATCAGCAGGGCTCGTTCGCCCGTGAGCGCCTCGATCCTGCCATTGGCGACCATGGTCCCGGTGGAGATGGTGATCGCATCCAGCTCGACGAGGCCAGAGAGGGTGGCCACCGCGTAGACGGCAGCAGGTCCCGCGCGGTCGGAGGCAGCGGCGGCTGCCAGCGAGACGAGGGCGAACAGCACGCCGAAGAGCAGGGCTGGGCGCAGTTCTGCCGGGTTCGCAGTCGCGGGAGCATCGGCATGGACCCCCATCCGTCGCCACAGCATCACGGCACCTGGAACGAAGGTGGCCATCACGAGCAGCAGCGGCACTGCAACCGTCGGCAGCGCCGCGGGTGCGAGCACGGCAAGTTCGGCAAGCTGCCTCGGCACGACCATGACGGAGGCAAGGAGCACGACGAGCGCAGCGCTTGCGGTCGGTGCACCACCCCGCGCGCTGCGGGCCATCGCCGCCGTGGTCGCGGTCGAACTGACGAGCCCGCCGACGAGTCCTCCCACGAGTGTCCCGGCGCGGACGCCCAACGTCCTGCGGGCCACGTGCGCAACCAACCCGATGCCGACCACCAGAACCACCACCAGCCAGGTGCGGTGCGGGTTGAGGGCACCGTGGGGGCCCACGTTCACGTCCGGCAGCACCGGCAGGATCACCATGCTCAGCAGGGCGAACCGGGCCACGGCGTGGGCGTCCTCCTCGCCGATCCGACGTGCAAGGGCATGGAGCGGCTGCTTGAAGTGCAGCAAGAGCAGCACCGCGCCACCGAGCACGACGGCGAGTTCCCAGCTCGCGAGCACGCAGAGCGCGCCGATCCCGTACATGACGAGCATCGACACCTCCGAGGCCAGTCCGGTGCGCTGGTCCGCGGGCCGTTCGTCGCGCAGGCTGGCCCCCACGATCGCGGCAGTGACCCCCAGCAGCCCTGCTGCCACCACCCACCCGCCGACGGCAGGCACCAGCAACGCACAGATCGCACCGAGCAGGGTGATCAGCGGGACGGTGCGCGACCCGGCGCGGCTGCTGCCGGCGCGTTCGCGTTGCAGTCCCACCAACAACCCGAGCCCGAGCGCCAGCGCCAGTGCACCGAATGCAGCGTCCTGCTCCACAGCAGCGATGGTGCCGCCCGGACGGCGCGCGACAAGGTGCCATTCGGCCCACCCCCTGGTTGTCCCACGTCTGCGGCAGGCACCGGGTGACTGTGCGGGGGCGGTCCCTTGGGCTAGGTTTCCGCGCCATGCTCCACCGGCTGCCGATGCTCGCTGCCGCCTGCCTCGCGGCCCTCGCAACTGCGCAGGGTCCCTCGGCATGGGCGCCGCTCGCGCTCCCCGGGGGCACCGCAAACGTGCAGGTGCAGTCGCTGGGCAAGCTCGTGGTGGCGCAGCAGCCGGACGTGGTGCACGTCTTCTCGGCAGCCACGCGGCGGTGGCACGCCCACCCGGCACCCGGCTCCCCGGCCCTCCGACTCGCGAACGACTGGGTGCTGTGGCGCGACAGCAGCGGCTTCACGGCATTCAGCTCCATGCGCGGGACCTTCGAGCACCTGGCTGCGGGACCTGCCGCACTCGTCGTCAACCCGGCGAGCCAGCGCAACGACTCGATCGCGCTGGTGCGCGACGGATCCGTGCTGCACCACTTCAGCGGCTTCGACGGGCGGTGGCGTTCCCGTGCGCTCGGAACCGGAGCAGGCGTGGTCGTCCAGCGCCACGTGGCCCTCGTCGCGGACGGCGCGACCCTCGGGGCGCTCAGTGCCTTCTCGCCCACGTGGGTGGACGTGCAGACGACAGGGCCTGCATCGGTGCTCTCTGCCGACGGCACCGGCGCGGTGGCCGTCACCGGTGCGACGGTCCACGGGTTTGCCGCAGGGACGGGCACCTGGTCGACGGCTGCGGCACCCGCACCCGGCGCCACCTTCGTCCGCAGCGACGACTGGGTGCTGTGGCACGACGGGGCCACGGCACTCGCCTTCAGCGGCCTGCGCGGCGGCTTCCAGTCGAGCCCGGTGGGCGCGTTCAGCGAGATGGCCGTGCAGGAGGACCTGGTGGCGCTGCGCAGTGGCGTTGCCGTGCACCTCTACTCGCCGGTGACGGCGGGCTGGACGCTCGCAGGGCTCGGGCTGCAGGGGACCCTGCGGACCTCGACGACGGTTGCGCTGCTGGCGGACGGCACCAGCCTGCAGGCCTACAGCGCCTTGCGCGGGACGCTCGCGCCACTGACCCTCGACTCGAGTGCCGAGACCCTGAGTGCTGCGGTGGTCGCAGCCTTGCCGCGTGCAGGCGGCCCGCCGTGGCTGTACAGCGCACTGCTCGGCCAGTGGGTCCAGGCACCTGCCGACGTGCAGAACAGCCTGCCATTCCTCGCCACCCAGTCGGCACTGCTGCCGACGACGACGGGATGGCGCGCATGGTCTGCGCGCAGCGGCGCCACGGTGGCGCACGCCGGGCCGGGCACGCCGGTGGGCAACCCGAACAGCGCTGTGGCTGCACTGGTCGACGCAGGCCACGTGCACGTGTTCGACGCCCGCAGGGACGCCTGGCTCGAGGTCCCGCGCACGTCCCCTGCTGCGACGCCCACGCTGCAGGCGTGGCGGACCACGCTGGTCGGGCACGACGGCCCACTGGCGGTCGGGTACGGGGCGCTCTCCGGCCGGCTCGAGACCAACGTGCTGACGGAACCCGCCCAGGCCGTGACCGCAAGTTCGGAGTGCGGGGTCATCGCGACCGCGCACACCCTGCTCGCGTGGAGCTCGGCACCCGAAGTCGCCCCGCAGGCCCAGTTCCCCGAGTTCCGGCGCATCCAGCCCCTCGGCAGTGCATGCATGGTCCAGGTGCAACTCGGCACGGCAGGAACCGCATTCCTCGCCGTGGGCACCCTCGCCCCGGTGCCGCTGGCCCTGCCCGGTCTCGGCACGCTGCTGCTGGACGCGGCAAGCGCTGCAGTGCTCGCCTGCACCCCCGACCCGGGCGAGACCCGCCATGAGCAGTTGCTGTTCGTGCCTGCAGCGCCCTCGCTGCGGGGCAGCCATTGGTGGCTGCAGGCACTGGTGCTGCCGGGAGCCGCGCCCGGCCAGCCCTGGCTCACCGATGCCGCCGGGCTGATGCCCTGGTGAGGTGCCCGCGCCGCGCATCCGCACCTGTCATGCGGCCGAACGCGCTGCCATGACCCGGATTCCCGCCTTCTCGTGGCTGGTTGCCTCTTCCCTCTTCCTGCTCACGGGACTCGTCCCCGCCCAGCAGACCCTGCTGCAGCAGGATCACCTTGCGGGTCGCGCCGCGGCAGGCCGGGAGCTCGCCCAGCTGGTGCAGGAGACCTCGGGTGCCAGGCCGGAAGAGACAGAAGCCCGTTTCGGGCCAGCGGTCGCCGCTGCGGCCAGCACGGTCGCCCTGCTTGCCGAGGGCTCTGCCGCGCGCACCCGGTTGGAGGCCGCCATCACCCGTGCCCGTGCCCTGGCAGTGGAGTCAGGTGCCAAGGCCGGTCTGGACCACCTGCGCGGCGAGGCCAACGAACTCGGGGAGGAACTGCGGTTCCAGCCGATGATGGAGGCCGAGATGCCCGCCGACTTCCCGGCGTACCGTGGCCTCGGCGAGCTCGAGCTGCGCGAGTACCCCACCTACCGCATGGCGCGCGCCACGATGCGCGGGCGCGGAGCGACCATGGGCTCGTTCTGGACCCTGTTCCAGCACATCCAGAAGAACGACATTGCCATGACGGCCCCGGTGCAGGTGGACTACGTGGTCACCGAGCAGGGTGAGCGCGAGGGCTCGATGGCGTTCCTCTACGGCTCCCCCGAGGTCGGCCCTGCGGGGAGTGCCGGCAAGGTCGAGGTCGTGGACGTCCCGAAGATCACCGTGCTGAGCATCGGTGCACGCGGCAGCGACACGGCAACTCGCATCGAGGAGATGTCCCAGCGCATGCGCGACTTCGTTGCCGCGAACGCCACGACGTGGGAGGTCGCCGGGCCGATCCGGACCATGGGCTACAACGGCCCGTCCGTGCGCGGTGACAAGCGGTACTTCGAGGTGCAGCTGCCGGTGCGCAAGGTCGAGAAGGCAACCAAGGAAGCGCGCGGCTCCAACTGAGCCCCAGGGCTCCGGTCCGCGCACGCGGTCGATCCGCACGCCGTTCGTGACGTGCTGCCCCCATCCAGTGGTCGGCGTGCACCCGTGCGACACCACTGCGCGCGTCAGCCAGTGCCCTGCGCAGCTCGTACCGGCTTGCGACGCCGGGGACGCTTCCTGCTGCCATGGCGCGCATGCACTCGCTTGCTCTCGGCACGGGCCTCGGGTGCGCGCCGCGCGGCGTAGACCCTCTGCTTGGCGAGCGCCACCGCCTCGTCGTGGTCGACGAGGGGCGCAGGGTAGTCGGTGCCGATGCGACACCCCGCCTCCTCCTGCTGTGAAGGGGTCATGCGGTGCGGCTCGTCGAGCAGTTCGAGCGGCACGCGCGCGAGCTCGGGCACCCAGCGCCGCACGAACACGCCTTCGGGGTCCTGGTCGCGCAGCTGCTTGCGCGGCGAGTAGATCCGCACGGTGTTGATCCCGGTGACGCCGCTCTGCATCTGCACCTGGCTCCAGTGGATGCCGGGCTCGTAGTCGACGAAGTGGCGCGCGAGGAACACCCCCACCTCACGCCAGTGCAGCCAAAGGTGGTACGCGGCAAAGGAGACCAGCATGGCCCGCATGCGGAAGTTGAGCCAACCGGTGTGAAGCAGGCACCGGATGCACGCGTCCACCATCGGGTAGCCGGTACGGCCCTCGCAGAAGGCACGGAACCGCACGGCGTCGAACTCCTGCTCGCGCAGGCCGTCCATCGCGCGGTTGACGTTCTCGAACTCGATGCGCGGTTCGTCCTCCAGCTTCTGGACGAAGTGGCAGTGCCAACGCAGCCGGGAGCCGAAGCTCTTGAGTGCGCCGGGCCAGAGCCCCTTCTGGGCGCGCGGCATCGCGCGCACCTCGGCAGCGCGTGCCTCCAGGGCCTGCAGCACGGTGCGGACCGAGACCGTCCCGTACGCGAGGTGCGGCGAGAGCCGGCTGCACGCGTCCCAGCCCTCGAGCGGGGAGGACATCGCACGCTGGTAGGTCTCGCCGCGCCCGTGGAGGAATCCGTGCAACAGGCCCTGTGCCTCACTGCACCCACCGCGCTGGCGGTCGACGATGGTCGTCGGCGGCAGCCCGAGCTCTTCGAGCGTCGGGAGCCGTCCGGGCGCGACCGGGGCTGGGTGGATGCTCGCGGGCGCGGGCACCAGGGCCTGGCGCATGCGCTGCTCCCAGTTCCTGCTCCAGCCGTCGCGGGAGCGGAGACGGCGCACGACGCCGTTCTGCGGCAGCTCCACCCACGGGATGCCGCACCCACGCAGCCATGCACCCACGCGCAGGTCACGGTCGTACGTGACGCGGTTGCCGGTCTCCTCGTGGCTGAACAGGGCGCCGATCCCACCACAGGGTGCGAGTTCGCCCTGCAAGTGCTGCAGGACCGACACCAGCTCGCCGTGCCGCACCACCAGCATGCTGCCGCATTGACGCAACGCGCCGTCCAGCTCACGGAGCGACTCCAGGACGAAACCCCACTGCGCCCGGTCCGACTCGGGCTGCGCCAGCAGTTCGGGCTCGAAGACGTACAGCGCCACCAGCGGCCGCCCCTCCGCGCACGCAGCCGCGAGCGCAGGGTGGTCGTCCACTCGCAGGTCGCGCTTGAACCACACCACCACGGCGCCCTCGGCACCGCGGACCACTGGACCGGTCATGCGGGACGCTTCGGTCCCGCGCGCGCGCAGGATGCAGCCGCTCAGCCCCTGCGCGAGGCGAGGGCCCGTGCAACCTGCTCGGGAAACCACCTGCGCAGGGAGTCGCTCACCAGCGGCGCGGCGATGCCGAGACCGCAGGCAGAGGTGGCCTTCATCACCGACCCGAGGTCCTCGACCTCGCGGTCCCAGGCGGCAGGGTCGGAGGGTCCTGCCGTGCCGCCGAGGCGCTCGGCCAGCCGCTGGGTCCCGATGCGGCACGGGAAGCACTTGCCGCAGGACTCGTGCGCGAAGAAGGACATCGCCTCGGCGGCGATCGCCACCATGTCGCGCGTGTCGTCGAACACCATGATGCCCCCCGCGCCGAGGAACGAGCCCTTCGACCGGATCGAGTGCTCGTCGAGGGTGACCTCGTCCAGGGCAGCACCGCCGAGGAATCCGCCGCTGAGGCCGGCCATCGTCACCGCCTGGACGGTGCGCCCCGGCAGCGGCCCGCCGGCCCAGTCGTGGACGAGGGTGCGGAGCGGGAGGCCGAAGGGAACCTCGTAGTTGCCGGGACGCGCGACGTCGCCCGAGAGCGAGACGAGTTTGGTGCCGGGCAGTCCGTTGAGCCCGAGGCCGCGGTACCACTCGGCGCCCTTGCAGAGAATGCGGGGCACTGCACACAGGGTCTCGACGTTGTTGACCGCCGTCGGCCGGTCCTCGAAGCCGTGGGTCACGGGGAACGGCGGCTTGTTGCGCGGGAAGGGGTGCTTGCCCTCCAGGCTGTTGAGGAGCGAGCCCTCCTCGCCGCAGACGTAGGCACCGGCACCGCGACGGAGGTGGATGGTGAAGTCACCGAGCAGGCCGGCCCGGGTGGCCTCGTCGATGCAGTGTTGGAGCAGCCGTGCGGTCTCTGGGTATTCGTAGCGCAGGTAGAGGAAACCACGGTTCGCCCCGCACGCATGGCCTGCGATGGCCATTCCCTCCAGCAGAGCAAAGGGGTCGTGGTCCATGAGCAGGCGGTCCTTGAAGCAGCCCGGCTCGCCCTCGTCCGCGTTGCACACGACCGACTTGGGCTCGCCCGCTGCCTCGCGGACGGCATTCCACTTGGTGCCGGTGGGGAAGCCGGCGCCGCCGCGGCCGGCGAGCTTGCTGTCCACCACCAGCGTGCACACCTCGGCATGGGTCATGGCGCGCGCACGACGCAGCCCCTCGAACCCGCCGCGCGAGAGGTAGCCGGCCAGCGACTTCTGGTCGCGGTGGCGCAAGTCGGCGAGCAGGCACTCCTCGAAGCCACCGAGCCGGTCGCCGCGCGCGAGCGCGGGGTTTGGCACGGGCAGCGGCGAGTCGGGGGCGCGGACGAGGTCCTGCACCCCGCGGCACGATCCCGATGCGGCCCATGTCTCGTTGCCGCGCAGCACGGGCACCGGGACGTCGCAACGGCCGCTGCACGGCATCGGCACGGCGCCCTGCGGGGAGAGCGCAGCCAGCACTGCGTCCGCACCGTTCTGGCGGCACACCGTGCCGTTGCACACCCGCGGCGCGGCATGCCCACCGGCCTCGCGAGCGAAGTGGTGGTAGAAGGTCACCGTCCCGTACAGCTCGGCCATCGGGATGGAGAGGGCCTTGGCAACCGCACGCAGCGCGGGCTCCGACAGGTGTCCGTCCCGGTCGTGGAACGCGTGGAGCAACGGCAGCAGCGGTGCGGGCTGCGTGCGCCAGTGCTGGATGAGTTCCTCGTCGGCAGGCCTTGGCATGGCGCGCACGTTACACGGGCCGTGCGACGCCACCAAGGTTGGCGACGGAGGGACCGCACACGAGGTAGCGGCTGCCGTGCAGCACGACCACGCGGCACGTGAGCAGCCCGTCGAGTTCCGGCAGCGCAAAGGGTTCGGCGAGGTTGTCCTGCCAGAGCACCCACGCTTCCCGAGGGTGCGCGCGCAGGGACGCTGCGATGCGCTGGAGGGCTCGGGACAGCACCTCCCGCGTGCACGGGTGGAACGCGTGGAACACCTGGTCCCCCGGCTGCACCTCGGCATCACCAAGGTCGCCCACCTGCACGTCGAACCGGACAGCGGCGTGCTGCGCACCGAGTCGCTGCAGGTTGGCTCGCGCCACTTCCGCAAGGTGCGGGCTGATCTCGACGCCCCGTACCCGGGTGAATCCTGCCTCGGCAGCGAGGACCATGGCGCGACCCTTGCCGCAGCCGAGGTCGACGAACGTGCCCGCGCGCGGCAACGGCAGTTGCGCGAGCAATGCGGACAACGGCCGTGCGCGCGAGGCAACGTACGGCATTGCAGTGGCGGCACCGGGCAGCAGCGGCTCGCGGCTGCGGACGTCCCACTGTGCCTCCGTGTCCGTGCCGCGGGAGCGGTCCCAGCCACGGTCGTGCAACTGGTGCCAGAGGACGGCTGCAGTGGCCCACACTCCCCGCGCGCGCAGCGCTCGCAGGATGCCGCGCAGGTGGCTCGCCAGCAGCGCGCCCCGGCTCAAGTCGCGCGCTCCAGCTCCGCACGGACCCGCGCTGCTGCAGGACCAAGGGCCGCGGCCAGGCACGGGAAGCGCGTGTGCGCGCGGTTGAACCGCAGCTCACCGCCATCGGGACGCCAGACCTCGCCACCAGCCGCGCGCACCAGTGCGGTGCCTCCGGCCACGTCCCACTCGTTCTTCGGCACCAGCGTCCACGTCGCATCGGCGAGGCCGGCGGCGACCAGCGCCATCTTGTAGGCAACGGATCCCACGGGCAGCAGGCAGAGGCCCGGGCGCTCGAAGCGGCGCCACTCGCCGCGCTTCCACTCGCTCCGGCTGGTCAGCACCCGGACGTCCGCGGCAGCACACTCCCGCCACGCAAGAGCAGGACTGCCCTGCACCCGGATCCCGAGGCCGGGCCCGCCCACCGCGGTGAAACCGGCTCCCGGGTTGCACACGCCACCGAGCACGGGCACGCCGTCCTCCACCAGGCCGACCGAGATTGCGTACTCGCTTCGCCCGGCCACGAAGTCGCGCGTGCCGTCCAGCGGGTCCACGACCCAGGTGCGTCGGCAGCCGAGCCGCCGCGGGTCGTCGAGCGTCTCCTCGCTCAGCCAGCCCTCGCCCGCGCGCGGCAGTCGGGTGCGCAACAGGGCGTCCACTTCGTGGTCCGCCGCGGTGACCGGGTCCTCGTGTCCCTTGAGCCGGTACGCCCTGTCCCCGCGCGCATGGTGCGCGAGCAGCGCACCCGCCTCGGCCAGCGCGGCCTCGAGGTGTGCGAGGTGCTCCTGCAATGGGTGCGCGCTGTTCATGCGGTCCCGCCGCCGCGGGCATCGCGCACGGCCGGCGGCCAGGGCGGCGCGTGCAGCACCTGTTCGACGGCCTGCTCCGGCGTGTCCGCGACCGTGAAGATCCCGCGGAAGTGGGACTGCACGAATCCCTGCTCGAAACCGCGTTCCAGCATCGCGAGCAGCGGGTCCCAGTAGCCGAGGGCGTTGAGGAACACGACGGGCTTGTCGTGGAAGCCCAGTTGCTTGAACGAGAGGATCTCCAGCACCTCCTCCATGGTGCCGAGTCCGCCCGGCAGGACCACGTAGGCATCGCCGGCCTCGTCGAGACCCTGCTTGCGCGTGCGCATGTCGGTGACCGAGTGCATGTCCGTCGTCAGTTGGCAGTGCACGTTCTTGTCGATGAACTGCTGCAGGATGATGCCGCGCAGGCTGCCGCCCTCGGCGCGGGCCCCGCGGGACACGGCACCCATCAACCCGTGTCGCCCGCCGCCCCACACGAGAGTCCAGCCGCGGCGGGCGATGAGCCGGCCGAGCTGCTCGGCAACCGGGACGTGCCGCGGGTCGATGCGGTCGCTCGAGCTGGCGTAGACCGTGATCCTCATGGACGGGTTCCCATCAGAGCGTGTTGCCGCGCGCGAGCCAGCGGTCGAACAGCAGCAGCCCCACCAAGGACTGGCCGTCCCCGCACTCCTGCTCCAGCAGCAGGCGACGCGCCTCGGCGAAGGGCATGCGGTGCACGACGATCTGCTCGCTGGGCTCCAGGTGCTGTTCGGCCTGGGTCAGTTCCCGTGCCAGGTGGAAGTGGCAGATCTCGTTGGAGACACCCTTGTAGGGAGCGAAGCGACCGAGCAGGTCCCAGCGGCGCGCCCGCAGCCCCGTCTCCTCCTCCAGCTCCTTTCGGGCCACCGCAAGTGGATCCTCCCCGTCCTTCATGCCACCGATCGGGAACTCCCAGAAGGTCCCACCCAAGAGGTAGCGGTGCACCCGGCAGAGGATCGTGCTGCCATCGGCGAACAGTGGGATCGTCCCACAGGATCCGGGCATGTCCACGTAGTGGTAGACGCCCTCGCTGCCATCGGCCTGCACATAGCGGTCGCGGCAGTACCGGTGCCACGGGTTGTCGACGACGACCACTCGGGAGAGGCGTGTGAAGGGTTCGCGTGGGTCGTTCATCGGCGCTCGCGGCGGGCGCGGACCGGCTACGCTGCGGCGCAAGCTCGTTCCGCTCTGGTGGGATTGTCAGCATACGAACTGCCCCGTATCACACTCCAGAGTCTGAGTCTCTACAGTCCCTCCACGAATCCACCTCGGCTTCGCAATCGTCGCTCTCCAGGAGAAACCATGCGGTCCTCTCGCCCGTTGTTCGTCGCATTGTTCTGTTCTGCTGCGTCGCTGCACGCGCAGTACTTCGTTTCTCCCACGGGCAGCAACGCGAACCCGGGCACCGCAGCGAGTCCGTTCCTCACGGTGAACCACGCTGCATCGGTCGCGGCCTCGGGCGGCATCATCACTCTGCTGCCCGGCACCTACGGCAACGAGCAGGGCGTGATCACCCTCGGCACGAAGAACCTGGTGATCCAGGGATCGGGCGCTGCCAACACCGTGATCCGTCCGAACACGACGCTCACCACGAGCATCGACGTTTCGGTCACCGCGACGCCGACGCTCGTCAACCACCGCCTCGGCATCTACGTCAACGGCACGGCTCGCGTCGACTTCCGCGACCTCACCGTCGACGGCAACTACGCACCGCCTGCATCTCCTGCACGCCTCACGGGCATCCATGTGCAGGGCGGTGCGGACATCTCCCTCGACCGCGTGAAGGTCACGCGCTGCCGCCCCGCCGTCTGGGGTGCGAGTGACGACGCAGGCGTGGTGGTGCGCGGCAACGTCGCCGGCAACGCCACCACGGCACTGGTGCGCGACTGCACCGTCGACGAGTTCGGCCGCTTCGCCGTCAAGGCACAGCTGCTTGCCGAGGTCGACGTGCAGGAGACGGGCATCGCCGGCGCGGGCAACGCGACGGGCGGCCCCGACCAGTGCGGCATCGTCGCCGAGGTCGGCGCCGTGGCCGTCGCGCGCCACAACGTGATCGCCAACCTCGCCGGCTCGGCGAGCATCGGCGTGCAGCTCATGGAACAAGGTGCCGGCTGCGCCATCGAGGGCAACCGCATCGGCGTCGTCGCCACCGGCATCGAGGTCAAGCGCACGACTCCCTCCATCGAACCCTGCTCGGTCCGCTCCAACCGCATCGGTGGCGCGGTGCGCGCCCTCAGCATCGAGGGCAACTCCGGCATGACCATCGCAGCCAACGTGCTGCACTCGGCGAGCAGCCAGGACCCGGTCCCGGCCTACGACGACACGCCCGGCACCAACCTCTGGGCCGGCAACAGCTACCCGACCGTGACCGGCAGCTCGGTGTCGATCCCGGGCGGCACCAACGTCGACGGCAGCGCGGTGCAGGGCATCCCTGAGTTCCCCGCCGTCACGCGCCTGGCCCTCACGGGCAGCATGGCCCCGACGGCAGTGCTGGCCGCGGAACTGAGCGGTGACAGCTCCGCCGACTTCGCTGCAGCAGGCACGACGGCAAGCGGCCCCTCGCTGGTGGTCGGCGTGCGCAGCGGCACGAGCTTCACCCAGACTGCGGTGGCCTTCGGCACCGCCAACACCCGTGTGGTGGCGATGGTTGCCGGTGAGTTCAACGGCAGCGCCGGTGCGGACCTCGCGGTGCTCACCGCCGCGAACAGCTCGGACGCGAGCGGCAACGCCGTGTTCGTGTTCGCCAACAACGGCAGCGGCAGCTTCTCGCTGCTCGCCACGCAGGTGCTGACCGGTGCGACGTCCCCCACGGGGATCGCGGCCGGTGAGCTCAGCGGCACTGCACCGCAGGACCTCGCCGTGAGCGACGCGGGCTCGCTGCTCCTCGCAGCCGGCTCCGTGCGGGTGCTCACCAACGGCGGCACCGGTGCCTCGTGGACCAGTGCGACGCTGACCACGACGCTCACGGCAGCGGCCAACGGCATCGCCATCGGCGACCTGGACGGCGACACGGTTGCCGACCTGGCCGTGGCCGAGGGCAGTGCCAGCACCGGCAAGGTGCACCTGATCCGCAACGCAGGTGGCGGCTCCTTCACTGCCCTCACCGGCAGCCCGTTCACCACCGACCTGAACACGCTGTGCGTGGCGATCGCCGACCTCGACGGGGACGGCGACCTTGACGTGGTGTCGTCCTCCATGGTGGGCGGCCTGCCCCTGCAGCGCGGTGGCATGAGCACGCTGGTGAACACCGGCTCGAACTTCGCGCAGGTCAAGCGCCCCACCGAGTTCGGCCCCACCTCGCTCGTGGTCGCAAACCTGGACGACGACCAGCAGTTCGGTGCCTCGCGCCCCGAGGTGCTGGCCGTGGACACCCTGGTCAACCGGGTTGCCCACCTCGGCACCCACGAGGCAGGCATCGGCTTGGTCGGCGGTGGCCTGGTGGCGGGCTTCGACCGCCCGGTCGCCGTTGCCGCCGGCAACTTCGACAGCGACACCTTCACCGACCTGGTGGTCGCCGAGCCGGCGCGCCTCGGTGTGGCCCTCGCCTACGCCAAGCCCAGCCCGCGCGCCGACACCTACGGCTTCGGCTGCCCGGGCACCGGCAACCGCGTCCCGCGCCTCGAGACGCGCGGCGTGCCCGGCGTCGCCACCCAGCCCAACAGCAGCTTCCAGATCGGCCTCGCCGACGCGCTGCCCTTCTCGCTGGCGGCCTACATCGCGTCCTTTGCACCGGCCCCCGTGCTGGTGCCCTGCAGCCTCATGGTCGGGTCGATCGACACGTCGTTCTTCGTGATCACCGACTTCGCCGGCAGGGCTGCCATCAACCTGGCGATCCCCGCCAGCCCCGATGTGCGCGGACTCGCCCTCTACCTGCAGGGCGGCGTCCTCGACAGCGCGGCCACCACGTCCATCTTCCCC
This sequence comes from Planctomycetota bacterium, assembly GCA_041178545.1. GTDB lineage: Bacteria > Planctomycetota > UBA1135 > UBA1135 > UBA2386 > JBEATZ01. The sequence goes on along the minus strand of JBEGVB010000165.1, from coordinate 1,108 downwards.
GGTTACAGCCTCACCGCCGGCCTGCGCATCCGCGTCGGCAACTGATCCCCGCCCACCCCGACTCCGCTCTCCAGGTACTCCTCCCATGCGACTGACCTTGAACTTGCTGGCTGCCCTGGCGCTCTCCGCCGGTGCTTCTGCGCAGTGGTATGTGTCCCCGACGGGCAGCAATGCCAACTCTGGCACCTCGGCGGGATCGCCGTTCCAGACCATCAACCATGCGGCCTCCGTGGCGACGGCAGGTGGTGTGATCTACCTCGCAGCCGGCACCTATGGTGACGAGCAGGGGATCATCAGCCTCGGCACGAAGAACCTGAGCTTCGTGGGCGCCGGCCGGACCAGCACGGTGATCCGCGCGCACTCGACGCTCACGTCGACCCTGCCCACGGGATTCCTCGCCTCGCCCGGCAGCGCTGCCCACAAGGTGGTGTGGCTCGTGGACGGCTCGGCCACGGTCAACCTGCGGGACGTGACCCTGGACGGCAACTTCGCTGCACCGGACACGCCCCCGGCGAGCTACACCGGGAGGTTCCACGGCGCCTACTTCCGCAACGGTGCGGACGGCACGCTGGAGAACGTGGAGATCCGCAACGTGCGGTTCAATCCCTTCTCGTTCAGCACGAGCCAGGTTGAGGTGTATCTGCGCGGCGACGGTTCCGGCGACCCGTGTCTTGTCACGATGCGCAACTGCTCGCTCAACAACTTTGGCAAGGCTGCCATTGCAGCCTTCTTCAATGCCGACATCGAGGTGAACGACACCTCGATTGGCGGCATGGGAGCAACTGCCAACGTGGCCCAAGTGGGCGTGCAGATCAGCTATGGTGCCAGCGCCCAGCTCAACCGCTGCACCATCACCAACATCTTCTTCACGCCGGGCACTGCAGTGGCCAACGGCTTCTTGGCCTACGAGGCCAGTTCCGTGGCCCTCACGGACTGCAGCCTCTCCAACTGCCAGGCCGGCATCTACTTCATCGACCCCACCCCCGGTGCCATCACTGGCAGCGTCACCAACTGCAGCGTGAGCGGTGCCGAGGAGCCCATCACCTTTGACGGCGTCGGCGGCCTGACCATCAGCGGCAACTACTTCGGCAACGTCCTCTCGGGCGGG
>JBEGVB010000164.1:0-39060 GCA_041178545.1 Planctomycetota bacterium | reverse complement strand
GATTTCCCCGCCTTCGAACAGAAGTGGCAGGCCGCCTGGAAGGCCGGCGCCACCTTCCGCACCGAGCCGATCTCCTGCGGCAAGCCGAAGTACTACGTCCTGGACATGTTCCCCTACCCCTCCGGTGCCGGCCTCCACATCGGCCACCCGGAAGGCTACACTGCGTCGGACATCCTCGCTCGTTATAAGAAGGCCAACGGCTTCAACGTCCTGCACCCGATGGGCTGGGACGCCTTCGGCCTCCCCGCCGAGCAGTACGCGATCCAGACCAACACGCACCCGGCCCGGACCACGGCCGCGAACATCGAGACCTTCCGCAGGCAGCTCAAGGCGCTGGGCTTCAGCTACGACTGGGACCGCGAGGTGTGCACCAGCGACCCGAAGTACTTCCGCTGGACCCAGTGGATCTTCAAGCAGTTGCACGAGGGCGGGCTCGCCTACGAGTCCGAGGCCCCAGTGTGGTGGTGCGAGGAACTGGGCACGGTGCTGGCCAACGACGAGGTGGTGAACGGGCACAGCGAGCGCGGCAACCACCCGTGCGAGCGGCGGCCCTTGCGCCAGTGGCTGCTGCGCATCACCGAGTACGCGGAGCGGCTGCTCGGCGACCTCGAGGGGCTGGACTGGTCCGACGCACTCAAGGCGATGCAGCGCGAGTGGATCGGGCGCAGCGAGGGTGCGGAGGTCGACTTCGCGGTCGAGGGCCACGGCACCACGACCGTCCGCGTCTTCACGACGCGGCCCGACACCCTGTTCGGTGCCAGCTTCCTCGTGCTGTCCCCCGAGCACCCGCTCGTTGCCGCGATCACCACCCCAGCGCAACGCGCTGCCGTCGACACCTACTGCCGGCAGGCCGCGGCCAAGAGCGAGCTGGAGCGCACCGAGCTGGCCAAGGAGAAGACGGGCGTGTTCACGGGTGCGTACGCACGCAACCCCCTGTTCGGCGCCGACGACCCGCGCGGGCGGATCCCGGTCTGGGTCGCCGACTACGTGATCGTCACCTACGGCACCGGCGCGATCATGGCGGTCCCAGCAGGCGACGAGCGCGACTTCGAGTTCGCCACGCGGTTCGGGTTGCCGGTGCCCGGCATCTTCGCCCCTGCGACGGGTGACGCGGCCCGCGATGCCGACGTTGCCGCAGGCAGGTGCTGTTGTCCCGACGAGGCGCCCTTTGCCGCACACTGCCGCACGGCCGACGGCAGGCTCTCGCTCACGGGGCTGTCCATGGCGCAGGCCAAGGCTGCGGTGATCAACTGGCTCGTGGCCCGCGGCATGGGCGCCGCGAAGACCACCTACAAGCTGCGCGACTGGTTGTTCAGCCGCCAGCGCTACTGGGGCGAGCCGTTCCCCGTCCTGCACACGCCGTCGGGCACCGAGCTGGTGCCGGACGAGCAGTTGCCGGTGCAGCTGCCGCACATGGACGACTTCAAGCCGGGCGGCACGCCGGAGTCGCCGCTGCTGCGCGCGAAGGAGTGGGTCAACGTACGGGACGCAAAGGGCAGGCCCGCCACCCGCGAGATCAACACGATGCCCGGGGCCGCCGGGTCGAGCTGGTACTTCCTCCGCTTCTGCGACCCGCACAACGACCGCGAGTTCTGCAGCAAGGCGGCTTCCGACTACTGGATGCCCGTCGACCTCTACGTTGGCGGCACCGAGCATGCGGTGGGCCACCTGCTGTACTCCCGCTTCTGGACCAAGGTGCTGCACGACCGTGGCCTGGTGGGGGTGAAGGAGCCGTTCCGCCGCCTCTACAACCAGGGCATGATCCAGTCGTTCGCGTTCCAGGACGCGCGCGGCGCGGTCGTGCCGTGGAGCCACGTGCGCGAGGAGGGCGAGGCCGCGTTCCACAAGGACAGCGGTGCGCCGCTCACCCGCATCGTCACCAAGATGTCGAAGCGCTACGGCAACGTGGTGAACCCTGACGACGTGGTGAAGGAGTACGGCGCGGACACGTTGCGCCTGTACGAGATGTACATGGGGCCGCTCGCGGACAGCAAGCCGTGGAACCCCAAGGACGTCCCCGGCGTGCACCGCTTCCTCTCGCGCGTCTGGCGCCTGTGCGTTCCGGAGGAGCGCACGGACGTTGCACTCCACCCGCACCTCGCGACGGACCGGCCCGACGACCCCGCGCTGGAGAAGGCTCTCCACCGCACCGTGCACAAGGTGGAGGGAGACATCGAGCGCATGGCGTTCAACACCGCCATTGCAGCCATGATGATCTTCGTCAACGAGGCCACCAAGGCACTCGACCGGCTCTCCCGCAGTCAGTTGCTCCGTTTCGTGCAGGTGCTGTCGCCGTTCGCGCCCCACCTCGCCGAGGAGCTCTGGAGCCGTCTCGGCGGCAAGGGCCTCCTATCCCACGTCGCCTGGCCCGTGGTCGACCCGAGGCAGCTGGTCGACGACGAGGTCGAGATCGCCGTGCAGGTGCTGGGCAAGGTGCGCGGCCGCGCCGTGGTCCCTGCGGGCGCGCCGCAGGCAGACCTGTTGGCCGCGGCCCGCGTGGCAGTGGCCTCCCACCTGGAGGGCAAGGTCGTGGTCAAGGAGATCGTGGTGCCCGGCAAGCTCGTCAACTTCGTCGTGAAGTGAGCTCCTCCGTCGCGGTGTCCGGGTTCAGTCGATCGCGGACGACTCGAGCGGCAGCCAGAACACGAAGCTCGTCCCCTTGCCCGGTTCCCCGGTTGCGTGGATGCCGCCGCCATGGCGCTCCAGGATCCGCTTGCAGAGGGCCAGTCCGAGTCCCGAGGTGCCCTCGCCCGGGTCGGTGGTGCGACCCATGTGTGGCTCGAAGAGCCGAGCCTTCTGTTCCTCGGTGATCCCGACCCCGTTGTCGTGGATCGCGAAGACAGCGCGACGCGCGTCATCCAGTCGTTCGACCGTGATGCTCGGTGCGTTCCGGCCGCGCGTCGAACGGACCGCGTTCTCGATGAGGTTGCGGAACACCTCCACCAGCAGCAACGGGTCCGCGACGACCTTGCCCAGCGGGCCCAGGTCGATGCGGATGTGGCGAGAAGCCTGTTCCTCGGCATGCGGTGCCAGCAGTGGCCGCACCATTGCGTCCAGGTCGATGGCCCGCAGCTCGAGGCCGTGGGTGAGCAGCTCCGGCATCCGGCGCAGCATCGCGATGCGTGCGGCCATCTCGCGGCTGTTCGCCCCGATCGTCTCGACGTGCAGCAGGGCCGAACGCGGGGCCGTCTCGGCCCACTCGGTCCGCAGCGCGCGGCAGAAGTCGTCGATGCGTTCGAGCGGGTCTCGCAGCTCGCGCGCCACCGTCTCGCCGTAGCTCCGCAGCTCGGACATCGAGAGCTGCAGCTCGCGGGTGCGTGCCTTGACCTGGCGCTCGAGGTCGCGTTCACGGCGACGTGCCGAGAACAGCAGCGTGGCCACCATGGTCCCGACCAGCCCGAGCCCCATCACGGTGATGGCGGTGGCACTCATCCCGTGCCCGGGAGCCCCGGGCTGGATGGACTCGAGCCGCAGCTTGAGCCCGCACCACTCGAAGTCCTGCTTCTGCCAGGTCGGGTTGAGTTCGCGCTCGAAGTCGACGGCGGTGGACCAGGAGGACGTGACCCGGTCGCCGGACTCGTCAAGGGTGCTGAGCCACAGGTCGAGTGGTCGAGGGACCCTCAGGTTGCGGGCGACCACCAGCAGCGAGTCCGGGCCGATTCCCATGGTGAGGGTCGATGGCCGCTGGTCCCCTTGGGCAGGTACGACCGCCGCGCGCAGCAGCAGCAGCGAGTTGCCGTCGCTCCGGTGCGGCGCAGCACTCGGTGTCTCGCGCGGGGCCAGTCGGAGACTTGGCTCGATGGTGCCGAACTCACTGCTGAGTGCACTGGGTTCGACAACCTGTTCCGGGGTGGCGGCAGGCTGGATCGCCATCATGGGGATCGCGCCGCCGTCGGGGGTGGGCTCCATCTGCTGGGTAGGCCGCAGCACGGGTGTCACCTGCCAACCGGTCCAACGGATGAACGGTGCCTCGAAGCGCGCCTGGGAGGCCATGCGCAGGAACTCGGCGCGCTGGCTGGGCCCCACCAGCTCGTTGGCGAGGAACTGTTGCATGCGCTCGAAGCGTCGCTGCAACTGGTCCAGTTCGTTGCGCAGGAGGAGGGTGGACTCCTGCACCGCTTCCATCAGTTCCTCGCGAGCCCGTTGTTCCTCGCGGGAGCGGGTCGCCCACGTGGCTGCCGAGGTGAGCACCATGCCGAGCAGCGCCACGAAGGCGATGGGCGCACTGCTGTGGTGACGGGAGTTTGGCATCGGTTGGGATTTCCCCGGCTGTGCCTGCCGCATGCGGCGCAGACAGCTCACCCGCAAACGCTAGGTGCACAGGCTCTCGCTGGCCACTGGGCAGTTCGCACAGCGCCGCGGGAGTGGGTTCAGACCGTCCGGTTCCCAGACGGCAGCAGGCGCAGGTCGCAGAGCAAGTCGCGCCATCTTGCGCGTTCGCTTGCCGGGTCCACCAGCGGCGCCAACGCTGCCGTGCGCCCCTCGAGTGCCTGCCGGAAGGAATCGTCTGACACGAGGCGGTGGAGCAACCGGGCCAGTGCTGCGGTGTCGCCCACGGGGAAGAGCGCGGGCCAGTCCCGGCCGAGGATGCCGGTGTTGCCGGGGATTTCCGAAGCGATCACGGGAACGCCGCTGGCGATGGCCTCGGAGACCACGTTGGCGCCACCCTCGCCGCGCGAGGGCACGAGACAGGCGTGGCTGGTGGCGAGCAGGTTCCGCGAGGCCTTGCGGTCCAGTTCCCCCAGCCAGCGGAAGCGCGGTTCGCGCGCAGCACCTGCGCGCGCACGCGACGCCAGCCCGGCATCCAGCCCTGTCCCGGCGAGCACGAGGTGCAGCGGCAGCGAGGGCGGGAGCAACTCGAGTGCCTCGAGTCCGCGCAGCGGATCCTTCACCGGGCGCAGGTGGGCCAGCGTGACGACCTGTACGCCGTCCTGCACCCGGGTTGCCCGCACCGGGGTCGCGGACTGCACGATGGTGCGCACCTTCGGCCGGAACCTTGCCGGCACCGCGTTTGCAGCCTCTGCCTGCAGTCCCACCAGCAAGGTTGCTGCATCGAGTGCTGCAGTGGCCTCGGGCGTGCCTGCCCACACCGGGTAGATGTCGGTTCCCGCGAGCACCACGACCACGGGTCGGTCCGGGTGGCTTGCGTGGAACCGCAGCACCGAGTCGCTGCTCTTCTGCGCGTGCAGCGCGACCAGTGCATCGCACGTCTCACCGTCCCAGCGCTCCAGCACGCGCACGTTGCAGCCAAGGCTCCGCAACAGGGCGGCCACGCGGATTGCAGTCGCGCGGTTGCCCTTGCGGGAGCCGCGCGCGGCCGGCGTGACGATCGCAACGGACGGGGCGCGCCCTAGACTCTCAGCCATGCGCATCCTCACCGGACTGCTGGGCGTCCTGTTCCTCGCCGCGTGTGCTGCAGCCCCTGCCGAGACGAGCGTCAAGCCCGGCATCAACGAGGACTACACCGACCCCACGCTCGACGTGGACAAGATGGTGGCACGCTTCGAGGCCGAGAGCCGCGAGATCTTCGCCCGCAGGACCGCGATCGCACGCGCCGTGGGGCTCCAGCCCGGCATGGCGGTGGCGGACGTGGGTGCCGGCACCGGGGTGTTCACCGACTTCTTCGCCAAGGACGTCGGCCCACAGGGTCGCGTCTACGCCGTGGAGCTCTCGCCCAAGTTCGTCGCCCTGCTCCGGGAGCGTGCCTCGGCACGTGGCCTCCCGCAGGTGACTGCCGTGCAGTGCACGGACCGGTCTGCGGAGCTCCCGGTGGCCTCGGTCGACGTCGTCTTCCTGTGCGACACCTACCACCACTTCGAGTACCCGCGTTCCACCATGGGATCCATCCACCGCGCACTGCGGCCCGAGGGTGCCTTGGTGGTGGTGGACTTCGAGCGCATCCCGGGTGTGAGCCGCGCGTGGACGCTCGACCACGTGCGCCTCGGCAAGCAGGAGGTGGTTGCAGAGCTCGAGTCGTTCGGCTTCCAGCTGGTGGAGGAACGCGACGTCGGCCTCGAGGAGAACTACTTCCTCAGGTTCCGGCGCGTCGACTCCTGAGCGGGTGCGCACCGGGACCGTCCGTCACTTCGCCAGCATCGCGAGGATTGTCTCCTCGGTGGGGAACTGCTTGCCCTGCTTGTTCTTGTCCCAGAGCAGCTTGCCGTCGCACTTGACGATGAAGTCGCCCCGGCTCCCCGGCTGGATCGTCACCTTGGCGGCGGGGAAGGCCTTCTCGATGGCCGCAGCCAGACTGGCTGCACGTGGCTTGTAGTTTCAGACCTGGCAGTAGTCGATCGAGATGTTCATGCGCGCACCATAGGTCGACGGGATTCGGACACAACCGCCCGAGGGCCCCTCATTCCTCTGACTTGCGGCCACCCAGCGCGAACCGACCCGGGCCGCACGTGAAGACGCAGAGCGCCATGGCGGCCTGCAGCAGGTAGATCTCGATGCCGCCCTGGTCGTCGAAGAACGTGCGGTGGTGCTTGCCCAGCCAGACAAAGGCCCCGAGGACGAGGAGGGCGGCGAGGGTCGCCAGGCGGGGGAACAGGCCGAGCACGAGGAGCGCGCCTGCCGCGAGTTCGGTGACCGCAAGCGCGTGGCCGCTCCAAGCCGGCAACTCGGGGTGGTTCTTGGCGAGGTTCGCCGCAAAGCTGGCCAGGCCGGGACCGCCGAGGATCCCGAACACGTGCGAGAGACCGTGCATCGTGATCGTGCCACCGAGGGCAACGCGCACGAACATCAGTCCGAAGGTGGGCTTGCTGGAATCGCTCATGGTCTCCTGTGTCCTCGGCCCATTCTCGCGTGCTGAGTGGCCCGAGGGCCAGCACGGATTCGTCCTGGACTCAGTGCTTGTGCGGCTGCCGCAGGGAGCCCACGGCAAAGAGCACCCAGCCGACGAGGAAGAGCACGCCGCCGACCGGGGTCACCGGGCCGAGGAACTTCATGCCCAGTGCGGAGAGCAGGTACAGCGAGCCGCTGAAGAGCAGCGTGCCCCAGCCGAAGCAGTGCAGGACGGCCGTCCCGGTGCGTTGCGGCAGCGGTGCGAGCACGGCTGCGAGCATGGCGAGCCCGTGGACCAGTTGGTAGTGGACGGCAGTGTTCCACGTTTGGAGCTGCGCAGGCTCGAGCACCTTGGCGAGGCCGTGGGCGCCGAAGGCGCCGAGGCCCACGGCAGAACCACAGACCATGGCGGCGGTGGCGAGTGCGACGGGTCGGGCCATGCCACGAGCGTAGGCCCCGTGGCTGCACCGTCCACCGGTCTTCGGCCACAGTGCGGAGGGGCCGGGGGGTGCGACCGTCACGCGGAACCCTCCGTCGCGTCGGGCCTGTGCAGGGTCCGTCCCACATCGTGACAGTGGCAACCCCTGCTGGTCGCTCCCGGCTGCAGCACGGGCCGATAGCGGCCCCATGAAGATCCGCGCCCTTGGCCTCTCGTTGTTGTTCTGTGCCGCACTCACGGGCCAGCAGCCCGTGCTGCCCGCCCTGGAGAATGCGCTCCAGGAGACGATGGCAGGCACCGGTGCCGGTTCGGGCCTCGCTGCCGTGCGCGGTGACCGGCTGTTCCACGTCTCCACGCGCAACGGCGTGCACGTCGACCGCAAGATCCCCGCCGGCAACGTGAGCTCGTGGTTCGCCACCGTGGTGGTGTTGCGGCTCGTCGAGCAGGGCGTCCTCGACCTCGACGTGGGCGTGGGCGAGTACCTGCCTGCGTTCCGCCGGGCGGACAAGAGGACCATCACGCTGCGGCAGTGCCTGTCCTCGACGGCAGGCTTCACCAGTGAGGTCGTGGCGCCGCGCAAGGGCGAGCTCGAGGCCTTTGCCGAACTGGTTGCCGACACCGGGCTGCGCAACCACCCAGGCACGGAGTTCTCGCACAGCCCGGTGGGCGTACAGGTTGCCGCATGCGCCGCGGTCGCAGCCACGGGCAAGAACTGGCACGTGCTGTTCCGTGAGCTCGTGGGCGAGCCGCTCGGGATGGAGAGCACCTTGTTCGGTCGCCAGGACCCGCTCGGCGACGAGGCCGGCACCACCACGCTGCCCTGGGTGGCCACCGGTGCCACCACGACGCTCACCGACCTCGGCCGATTCGTTGCGATGTTGGCGGGCAAGGGCACGTGGGAGAACCACAAGGTGCTGTCGCCCGAGTCCGTGGACTCGATGTTCCGCGACGAGGCACTGCGTCACGTGGTCCGGTGCGAGGGTGTCCGCGGCGACGTCCGCTACGGTCTCTGCACCTGGCTGTCGGACGGCAGGGGTTTTGTCACACCGGAGGCCGGCAGCGGTGGCGTGACGGTGTGGGTCCGCACCGATGCGTCCCTCGGTGGCGTGCTCTACGCGACCGACCGCACGAACAACCCGGTTGCCCGCCTCGACCGGATGGACAAGGCCGTGACCCGCGCTGGCACGACGCCACCCGTCGCCGGGACCTCGGAGACGGTCAAGCTGGAGAGCGGCGGCCGCACGCGCAGCTACACGCTGCACCTGCCCCCGCGCCGCGAGGGCGGTGAACCGCTGCCGCTCGTACTGGTCCTGCACGATGCCGGCAGCACCGGCAAGGAGATCGAGGCGCAGACCGGGTTCTCGCAGCTCGCGGACGACAAGCAGTTCGTCGTCGCCTACCCCAATGGCGTGTCGCCGACCCGCGACCGCAACGGCGCATGGAACAGCGGTGGCATGCCGGTGTACGCCGAGCGCGAGAACGTGAACGACGTGCGCTTCGTCCTCGACCTCGTGCAGGACGTCGCTCGCCGTACGCCGGTGGACGCCATGCGCGTGTACGCCGTGGGCCACGGCAATGGCGGCATGATGTGCCACCGGCTCGTCCGCAGCGCACCCGGCACCTTCGCGGCGATCGCCGTGGTCTCGGGCGCCATGAACTTCCGCAAGGAGGACAGTGCTGTGCCCATGGCGACCATGCTCGTGCACGGCACGGGCGATGCGTTCGTGCCGTTCGAGGGCGGGATGCCGCGCGAGATGCTCGGAGGTGTGCGCAACCGTGTGGACGCCTCGGTGGCCGCAGCCACGACGTACTACGTCGCGCGCAACCAACTCGCCGACTCGCCCGTCACGGAGACCCTGGACCGCATGACCGTGCAGAACTGGGACCGGGCCGGCAACGGCGAGGAGTCGGTGACGCCGCTGCGAGTCGTCACCCTGCAGGGTGGTGGCCACGCATGGCCCGGCACCGGCGAGTCGCTCAACGGCACGGACACGGTGTTCCCGTGGCTTGCCACGCCCGCAGTCTGGAGCTTCCTCGCGAAGGCGAGGCAGCCGCTGCCGCACACCACGCCTACCAGATGATGCGCAGCACGTAGCGGCCGTCGGCGCAGCCGCTCAGGCTGACGATGTCCTGCATGCCGTGCTTCTCCAGCAGCGGGAGCACGGCGCGAACCTGGGCGGTGTCGAGTTCGATGCTGCCACTCATCTCTGCACCGAGGATGGCGCCGAAGGGGCCCTCGTTGGCAAGGTCCTCCAGCAGGCCCAGCTGGCGTCGCAGCAGCGCCGTGACGCTCAGCATGCCCGTGCCATGGTGACCGGGAGGCGCCTGGTCGAGGGCGTTGGTGACCGCCGTCGGCAGCGACGGTTTGCCGTCCGCGGCGGCAATCGCAGCCTGCATGGCATCGGCTTGCTCCCCACTGCGGTCGTTGAACACGATCAGCATGTGGTCGGCGCCGACCCGGACTTGGGCCGCGATGCCGATGCCCGAGCCGATGCGCATCCGCAGCACGCCGTCCCGCTCCTTGCGGTCCAGCACGTTGATGGTGCCCTTGCCGACCCGCAGCAGGTCCTCGAGGGCAGCCACGAAGGCCTTGCGGTCGCGGAGGCCCACGGCAATCGCGCTCACCGCCTCCTCGTCCTCCTCGTCCATGCCGAACGCATCCCCCAGCAGCATCACCTCGCCGTCGAGGGCCTCGAACAGGGCTGCAGGGTTCATGCCGACCTCCTGCTCCACCTCTGTCTCGAACTTCTCCACCGGCTGCTCCATGGCCTCGGCGATGCTGCCCGTGACCGCGCGGTAGAACCCGGCGAAGTCGAAGCGAGATACGTTCCACGGCGTGGCACTCGCGGTTACCGCGCGTGCGAGCCGCGGCAGGCCAGGTTGTTCGGGGAACATCGCGCCGAGGATCCCGCGGTCCGTCGAGCGGAACTGCAGCGTGAACTCGCCGCGCAGGTGCGGGCCTGTGGGTGCCAGGGTGAGTTCGACCGCGTCGATGCTCGCGAGCCCCAGGGAGCGCGGCGGCTCGTCCTCGTCCGGGTGGGTCTCGCGCCAGCTGTCGTAGGTGGTGGCCACGTTCCACCGCAGCCGCGCGAGCACGGGCGCGTCGCTCGTCGTCCCGGCCGCGCCCTTGCCGTCCCCGTGGGCGCGGCCGAGGGTCAGGCACCGCTCGAGGTCGGCGGTCCTGCTGACGGGGACGCCGATGCTGCCACCGATCCGCACTGGGGCACCCACGGTCCAGCCGCTCTCGGCCTGTTCGGTGACGGTTGCGAGGTCGGCACCCAACAGGTCCAGGTCCGTGCTGCCGTCCGGCCCTGCGAGCAGCATGAACTCGGCGGACTCCTCGGCAAGGTCGTCCATCCGGTACCACGCGAGGATCTGCAGGGTGCCCGCGTAGCCGAGCATGCGCTGCCGCACCTCGGTGGGGCCCTTGGCGCCGAACAGCGCCCATTGCGACTCGAGCGCGGTGACCAAGGGCGCAAACGCCTTCGCGCCCTCTTCCGAGCCGAGCAGCGTGCCGAGGTTGGTGGGGCGCACGAGGGACTGCCAGCGTGCAGGTCCCGCGACCTCGACCACGAGGTCCGGCTGCCGTGCGGTGGCGGGGGTGGGGTCCTGTGCGCCGAGGAGGGCTGCGAATGCCGTTGCGGGGAGGGACAGGAACTTCATTGGGTTCATGTGGCCGGACCGTCGGGACTCCTGTCGGCGGCTCGTGGCATCAGCCCTCGAGCGGTTCGAGCCAACCCCACTCGTCCTTGGTGGTCCCGGCAAACAGCCCGAAGAACCGCTCCTGGACGGCAGCGGTGATGGGGCCCGGCTGGACGCGGCCCACGGGGATCCGGTCGATCGAGCGCACCGGCGTGATCTCGGCAGCCGTGCCGCACATGAACACCTCGTCGGCGCAGTGCAGCATCTCGCGCGGGATGCGCGCCTCGCGGACCTCGAGTCCCATCGAGCGCGCCAGCGTGATCACGGTCTCGCGAGTGATGCCCAGCAGGATCGAGCTCGCGGCATCCGGCGTGTACAGCACGCCGTCGCGCGCGAGGAACAGGTTCTCGCCCGAACCCTCGCCCACGAACCCGTCTGCCGTCAGTGCGATGCCCTCGGCGTAGCCATGGCGCTTGGCCTCGAGGCGGATGAGCTGGCTGCTGAGGTAGTTGCCGCCTGCCTTGGCGAGCGACGGCATGGTGTTGGGTGCGAGCCTGCGCCACGACACCACGCACACGTCCGCGCCTTCCTTCGCCGTGCCGAGGTACTTGCCCCAGTACCAGGACGCGATGATGGTCTCGACCGGGCAGCGGGTCGGGTCGAGGCCCATCTCGCCGTAGCCGCGGTAGACCAGCGGGCGCACGTACGCGTGCTTCATCCGGTTCTTCAGCAGCAGGTCCTTGCAGGCCCGCGACAGTTCTGCCTCCGACCACTTCACGGGCATCTGGTAGATGCGAGCCGAGTCCATCAGCCGCCGCAGGTGGCACGCGAGACGGAAGTAGCGGGTGCCCATGGGCGTCTCGTAGGCACGGATGCCCTCGAACACCGAGGATCCATAGTGCAGCACGTGGCTCATCACGTGCGTGGTCGCCTGTGCCCAGGGGATGAACGCGCCGTCGCGCCAGATGAACTCGGTTGCTTCCATGGCAGGGGGTGCCGGTCAGGGACCGGGGCGTGCCACGTTATCCATGCACATCCCCCCGGGCGAACATGGAGTCCCCTCCTTGGTCCCCCCAGGAAAAGAAGGAGCCCTGTTGCCGTTCTCACGGCAACAGGGCCCCCGGGGTTCGATCACGTGGTGCTGATCAGGGATCTCGCGACGTGCTCACAGGATCGTCGGGGATACGCCGTTGGACAGCGTGTAGCCGAGGAGGCTGGTGGGGTCGAAGACGCCTCCCTGGGAGTAGAACGGGAATGGGATGCCGGGCACGGTGACCAACTCGTAGACCGCCTGTCCGCGGCCGTCGAGGGCCGAGAACAGGGTGACGTCCAGGTTGTTCAGGAGCGTGCAGCCGGAGGGCAGGGCCGTGCTGGTGCGCACGAGGCCGAGCCCGATGACGGACAGTGCGTTGGGCAGGCCGTTGGCCAGCTCCATGTGGAGCGTGCCGCCAGCTGCGACGTTGGCGCGCAGCACCAGGTTCGGGATCTTGCCCTCGGTGCCGGGGCACCCGACGCCGTAGCCGTAGTGCAGCCGCGGGATGATGAAGGGCACGCTCGTGCCAGTGGCTGCGCTGAAACTGTTGGCGCTGAGGGCCGTGAACCCGGAGGCCGGGCTGCTCGGGATGGCGTCGAAGTAGGCCGAGTTGGTGGCCCCGCTGCCGGTGTGGGCGATGGTGATGGCGAGGTCGCCGCCGGCGTAGAAGTAGGGGACCTGGAAGTCGAAGTAGAAGTCGGCGATCGGGTTGGCCTGCGGCGAAGGCAGGCTCGAGGTGTTGGTCCACTTCGCCGCGGGCATCACCAGCGCGCCGTCGCGCACGAGCTGCGGCGTCTGCAGGTAGTTGCCCTGGAAGGAGTCGGAGAAGTTCGTGATCGGCAACGCCTGGCCGATCCGGATCTCGTAGTCGGCGAAGTTCACGTCGGCAGACGGCCACACGGCCGGGTTGGCCGAGGAGACCGCCATGCGGAAGCTCATGCCGTTGATCACCGAGCCGCCCGGGATGCCTGCGAGCTGGCTCGCGGCGAGGCCGAACTGGTAGGTGCGCGCATTGCCCTGTTCGCGCGTGAGCGTGTTGAGGCCCGTGGTCCCGCGAACACTCGCGGAACTGGCAGGGACGAGGACGGACTGCGCCGCGAGGGGCACGAGACCGGTGAGTGCCGCGAGCAGCGAACCACGGAACAGGGATGCGCGAAGCATGGAGACCTCAGTGTCAGATCCGGACCGCCTCGTCGCGGGCACCAAGCCCGCTCGGATGCGATCACCGCCACGGGAGAATACCCGCAACGGCGAGCGAGGACGGCACCACGCGGTTCGTTTTCTCGCCGGGTCACCTAGCCCGCTGCGAGCGCATGGTTGCACGGGGACCCACCCGCCGAAATCCACGCGAGGGTACGCGGGGAACTGCCCATGGGAGGGGAGAATGCGGTGCACCGTCCATGAGCACCCAACCGACGACCCCAGCGCAACCAGCGCGCACCAACCTGAGACTCGGCGCTTCCAGCTGGACCGCAGAGGGCTGGCTCGGGTCCTTCTACCCGAGCGGGACCAAGAGCGCGGACTTCCTCGGGCACTACGCAACGGAGTTCGATGTCGTCGAGGCAGACGTCACGTACTACCGCATCCCCAGTGCGCGGATGGTGGCCAACTGGCGCGAACGCACGCCCGCGGGGTTCCGTATGGCGGCAAAGGTCCCTCGTTCCATCGTGCACGGTGGCGAGGGGCCGCAACCCGACCCCGCACGGGTGCTGGTGCCCGCAGCGGTGGGGGACGACCTCGCCAACTTCCTGACCGTGATGCGCGGCCTCGGCGACCGGTGCGGACCGCTGCTGTTCCAGTTCCCGTACTTCAACCAGAAGGTGTTCCGCGGGCCGCAGGAGTTCCTGCGGCGGCTCGACGACTTCCTCGGGCAGCTTCCCGTGGACTTTCGCTACGCGGTCGAGGTCCGCAACGCACCCTACGTCGCGCCGCCACTGCTCGACGTGCTGCGTCGCCACCGCGCCTGCCTCGCACTGGTGGATCTCCACTACATGCCGCACCCGGACACGTGGTGGGGCGCGCTCGACCTTGCCACCACGGACTTCGGCTACGTGCGGCTGATCGGCAACCGCGAGGTGACCGAGGCCCGCACCAAGGTGTTCGACCGCGAGTACGTCGACCAGTCCCAGGGCCTGGTGCGGTGGGCGGCGTTCCTGCACCAACTCGCGGCCAGGCTGCCGGTCACGTACGTGTTCGCCAACAACCACTATGCAGGCCATGCGCCGGCGACCTTGCGCCACCTGCAGCAGTTGCTCGGCGGCAGTGGTGCCGGGTAGCCTCGGTCCCATGCAGCCGAGCCGCCGTGTCATCCCAAGTCTCTCGCTCCCCGCCCCTGCGGCGCGGGCCGGGATCGTTGTCTCGGTCGCGTTCCTGCTGATCACCATGTCGGTGCCAGTGTTGTCCGTGCGCGGGTCGCCGCGTGCCGTCGAGTCGGTTTCGCCCTGGGTCCACTCGGCCCGCGTCAGCCGTGAGCCGGTGCTGCGGGTCGCGGATGCCGTCGCGCTGCGCGAGGTCCTCCAGCGGTGGGGCTGGAACGAGGGGCGCCGGCCTGTGCGCGGCACGGTTGCGGCTCGATGAGTCGTCCCGAGCGCGTGGGCGTGGTGTTCGACATGGACGGCGTGCTCATCCTGAGCGCGCCCGCGCACTGGGCCGCATGGCGCGACGTGGCCTGGGCGCACGGGCTCGAACTCACCCGCGAGGCGTTCTTCGGCACCAACGGCATGGCCAACCCCGACATCGTCCGCACCCTGTGGGGCGAGGTGGACGACGGGATCGTGCGCCGCATCGCGGATGCCAAGGAGCGCGCCTTCCGTGCCAACATCGCGCGACAGGTGCCGCTTGCACCCGGTTGTGTCGAACTGCTCGGTGCGCTGCGGCGCGAGGGGATCCCGCTGGCCCTCGGTTCGTCAGCACCCGAGGCCAACGTCGACCACGTGCTCGACCACGGCAGCCTGCGCGAGTGGTTCGATGCAGTGGTGCACAGCGGAATGGTCGCGCGGGGCAAGCCCGCACCCGACATCTTCCTCGCTGCTGCGGAGCGGCTCGGCCTGGCCCCGAGCCAGTGCCTCGTCGTCGAGGACGCGCCCAACGGCGTGCGCGCAGGGGTTGCAGCAGGGATGAGGGTGCTCGGGATCTCGTCCAACCACGCCCCCGAGGAGTTGCTCGAGGTCGGCGCCGTGCAGGTGGTGCCGGAGCTGGCCTCCGTGACCCCGGCACTCGTGCGGCAGCACCTCGACTTCACTGCATGAGCTTCTGCTCCAGCAGGTAGCGGACCATGTCCGCGTTGCTGCGGAAGTTGAGCTTGCGCAGGATGCGCGTGCGGAAGGTGCTGATCGTCTTCACGCTCAGGTCCAGCTCGCGTCCGATCTCGGTCACGCTGAGTCCCTTGCCCAGCATGCCCATCACCTGGAACTCGCGGTTCGAGAGTGACTCGTGGGGCATGCGGCGTTTCTGGTCGTCCACGTGGTTGGCCAGGAGCTCCGCGACCTGCCCAGTGATGTAGCGGTGCCCGCCGCGCAAGGCCTGGATCGCCTGCAGGAGTTCTGCCGGTGCCGCTTCCTTGTTGAGGAAGCCTGACGCACCAAGGCCGAGGGCGCGCACGGCGAACTGGTCCGCCGAGTGCATGGTCAGCACGAGCAGGGGCAGGTTCGGCCTGGTCCGGTGGATCTCCCCGATGGCATCGAGCCCGGAGGTCCCCGGCATCGTCAGGTCCATGACCACCACGTCGACGGGCTTGGTGGAGCAGAGCTGGACGAGCTCGCGGGCGTTGCCGGCCTCGGCCACGACGTCGATCTCGCCGCTGTCGGTCAGGATGCGGCGGATGCCTTCACGGACCATCACGTGGTCGTCAGCGATGAGTACTCGGATCATGTGCGGTTCGTTCCTGGACGGTGTGTGTCGGGACTTCGAGTTCCACGCGGGTGCCGGTGCTGTTGTCGCCCGGCCCCACGGTCAGCACGCCCTGCCACCGCAGGGCGCGTTCCTGCATGCCGAGGATGCCGAAGCTCCTGCTCCGTTGCACCTCTTGGGTCCTGGGCCCGCAGCCGTTGTCCTCGACGCGGAGGCGAAGGGTGCCGCCCTCGACTGCCAGCGTGACTTGGACGCTCGTGGCGCCAGCGTGCCTGGTGATGTTGGTGAGGCTCTCCTGCAGGATGCGGAACACGTCGGTGCTCAGCTGCGGTGGCAGCGTCGACAGGCTCTGGGGCAGCTGCAGTTCGACTGGGGTCCCCGTGCGGCTCCGGAACTGCCGCACCAGCCACTCGGTGGCGGCCACCAGGCCGAGGTCGTCGAGCACGGCTGGACGCAGGTCCGCACAGGTCTCACGCAGCGAGGTGATGGAGCGCTGCAACATGGACTCGAGGGCCTGCCATGCGTCGGCCCCCGCGTCGCCACCTGCCTCCCGTTTGCTGCGAACGCGCGCAAGCTCCATCCGCAGGACCGTGAGGCTCTGGCCGAGGTCGTCGTGCAGCTCGCGCGCGATCCGGGTTCGTTCCTCCTCGCGCACGTTGAGCAGGTGGTTCGCGAGCTGGCGCAGTTGCTCCGAGGTCTGGCGCTGGGCGCTTTCGCTGCGAGCGAGGGCATGCTCGTGTTCCTTCTGTGTCGTGATGTCTGCCACCACGCCCACGTGTCCCTCGTACCGCCCTGCGTCGTCGAACACGGGCAGCGCCTGGCTGATTGCCCAGACGGTGCGTCCGGTCGGCTGGAGGTAACGGAACTCGAGCTCGAACGTCGAGCGCTCCTGCCACGCAGTCGTCCACGTCTTCACCGTGCGGGCAAGGTCCTCGGGGTGGATCGACGCATGCCACCGCTGGCCGAGCGCTGCATCGTTCTCCATCCCGGTGAACTCGGCCCAACGCTGGTTGAAGTGCGTGCACATGCCCCCTGCGTCGGTGAGGAAGATCCCCACCGGCGAGACGGCTGACAACGTGTCGAACAACTTGCCTTGCCTGGCGATGGATGCCTTGGCCGCCCTGTGCAGGTCCTGGTCGCGGGTCGCCTGCAGCAGTGCGGCAAATGCGGTGGTGACGGGGTCCAGCGCGAATGCCGTGCCCTCGGTGTAGCCGGTCTGGCTGCCTGCGAGGGCGATCACCCCGATGAGTTGCGCGCCACGGAACACCGGGACCGAAAGGCAGTGCCACCCACGGGAACACGCACCGATTCGGACATGGCCTGCGGAGGCCGATCCCTGCACCACGGAGACGATCTCCGCGTCCTCGTCCGGGCCCGTGCCGTGGGTGGAGAGGATCTCGACCGTGTACCCGGTTCCGTCCGCATCCTCCCGGTCGACGGCTGCAAGCACTCCCTTGGTGCTGGCGGTCAGCTCGACGAGTCCCTGCAGCAGTACCGAGTGGATTGCCGAGGTGGGCCCGCCCTCGATGAAGACCGATTGGGCGCGGGTGATCGCCGCAAGCATGCGGTTGGTCCACCGGACCGGATCCGACGGGTGGGTGCCTGGCAGTTCAGGTTGTGGCACGGAGCAGTTCATGGTGCTGGCCGCGCACGCCAGCGCCCGGCAACCCGTGCATCTTCCACGGGGAGCCCCGCATCGGGAAGTACTTCCGCCGAGGCAGGATTCCATGGGCGGGTACGAGGATGGATGCCTGCCTTGGTCGTCCACGCGGCGGAGTCCTCCCTGCCATCGCGTTCTCCATGCACCTTGGACGCCGTGCCCAGCTTCCCTCGGCGGCCCCTCGCGCGAGCTAGACTTCGCCACCTTGCCACGCACGCGGAGATCGAGGGCCACGGGTCGTTCCCCGGTGGTCCGTTCCTCGGACCGCGGACTCCTCGCGGCCCTCGGGATCCTGTTTGCATTGTTCGTGGGGGCGATCTTCGTCCTCGCCCCCGCAGGCGAGGTGGCGGAGGTGCCGTGGACCGTTGGCGGTGAGGAGCCCGGTGCCGTGGTTGCACCGGGGCCCGAGGAAGCAGGTTCCTTCGAACGGATCCAGCTCTTTGCCGGGAGCGTGCGGGGCGTGCCGGAGGGGTTGCCAGGGTCGCGCGTCTCGGTGCGCGGCCGCGTGCGCACACGCACCGGTGCCGCAGTGGCGGGAGCCACGATCCATGCCGGGGCCGGCAGTGCGGAAGGTGCTGCTGCGTGGGCCGTCGACCTGCCGGGTCCGCACCGGTCCCTGGGCGACGGATTCTTCAGCTTCGATGCCGAGGTGCCGACGCCCTGTGTGCTGGTGTTGCACGTGCAGCACCCGGACCACCCGCCGGCCTCCTTCGTGCGCAACCTGGAGAGCAGCATTCCTGATCTCGACGTCGGGTACCTGGTGCTCGACAGTGGGGCCTCGGCCGAGGGGCGTGTCGTCGGTCCAGACGGCATGCCGCTCGCAGGCGCGCGCGTCCGGCTGCTGCCGCTGATGGAGTCACCGGCAGCACTGAAGGACGTCGCGGGCACGTTCTTCGCCGCGCGGGTCGCGACCACGGACCGCTCCGGTGGCTACCGGCTCGACCGCATCGTCCCGGGCGACTGGATGCTCGAGGCCGCTGCCGACGGGCACCAGACGCGGCGTACCAGCGGTTTCACGCTGATGCCCGGACCCGACCAACAGCTCGAACTGGTCGTGCTCCCGCGCGCGCGCTCGCTCCGTGTGCAGGTGGTCGGTCCCGACGGACTCCCGGTGGACGTGGCCGAGGTGCGCGCCGTCGAGCCTCGCACGGGTCGGGTGCACGCGGCCACGCGCACCGGTGCAGGCGAGCACGTGGTGGACGGACTGTCCGATGGTCCCGTCGACCTCGAGGCCTTCGCACCCGGGTTCCGGCGCACGTTCCAGCGCGGCACCGAGACGGACTCGCCCTCGGTCGTGAGGCTCCAGCTGGCGCGCGGGCTCGCGGTCCGCGGCCGGGTGACCGACACCGCAGGGCGCCCCGTCGAGCACTTCACCGTCGCAGTGTTGCCCGACGAGGGAGCGGGCGCTGCCGCCGAGCGCATGGAGCGTGAGGCGCGCACCCAGCGACGCGTGCTGTTCCAGCGCATGCGCGAGCTCGCGGCGACGGTCGAGGGACGTACGGAGGTGATGAGGCTCTTGCAGCAGGAGGATGCGAGGCTTGCGGAGCAGGCTGCACAGCGGGAGGCCCTGCTGGGAGCCACTGCGGACGCGAATGCCCTGGCCTCGCTGCGGCTCCCCGAGGCCCCGGCACCCACGCACTGGCCCAATGGTGCCTACGAGGTCGGGGGCCTCGAGGATGGCCGCGTCCAACTCGTGTTCCTGGCCCCCGGCCTCGCGCCACTCTGGTCGGACCCCTTCGACCTCGCTGGCGAGGACATGATTGCCGACGTCGAGTTCGACGCCGGCCGCATACTGCAAGGGAACGTGCGCGACAGCAGTGGGCAGCCGGTCGCAGGCGCGTCCGTGCGTGCGTTCCCCAGGGACCGCGGTGTCGAGGCGGCCATGCGCATGGTTGCCTCGGCCGTCGCGCCCGGCGTGACGGGACAGGACGGATCCTTCACACTCAGGGGAGTCTGTGACGGCAACTGGCAGCTGGTCGCGACCTCGGACGAGTCTGTCCCGGTGCTCGGGGAGACGCTGTTGGTCGATGCCGACCGCAGCGGCATCCTGCTACAGGTGCGTCGCCACGGGTCGCTGGAGGGACGCGTTGGCATTGCACCTGGTGCAGCAGCACTCGAAGTCGTTGCGGTCCCCGCGGTGGCGGACGCGTCGCAGGGCGCGATCCGCTCCGGGGCCGTCGGCCCCGACGGCAGGTACCGCATCGACGGACTCGGTCCCGGGCCCCACGTGGTCCGGCTCCTGCACGTGCCGTCGCGCAGCCAGCGGCGTACCCTGCTGGAACAGGTCCGTTCCGGTTCGGTTCCTGCCGACGTCGTGGTTGTCGAGGGAACCGTCACCCCACTCGACTTCGGCGCTCCCGCTCCTCCCGGCGCCGTCCTCAGTGGCATCGTCCATGATGCCGGCAGGCCTGCACGCGGGCTCGTCGTCGCGGTGCGCGTGGCGAGACCGGAGGCAGGGGAACCCGACCGTCTCGTGACCGTCGCGGAGACGGGACTGGACCCGGAAGGCCGCTTCCGCGTCGAGGACCTTCCGTCCGGCGAGGTCGAGGTCCTGGTCCAGCTCCCGCGCAGCGGGGCAGCTGTGCTGTCCTCGCGCACCTGCACGCTCATGGCCGGTACGGAGCAGACGCTCTTCCTCGAGGTTGCCACGTGCCAGCTGCACGGGACCGTCATGTTGCCGGACGGCATGGACGCCACGGGCCTGCGTGCAAGGCTCGTGCGCGCAGGAGATGCGACCGCCCACGAGGTGACCATGGCGGCCGGCGAGTTCCGCTTCGATCGCGTTCCCGCTGGCGAGTGGCAGTTGGTGGTGGAGAAGCCGGGCCTGCGCCACGCCCAGTCGGTGCGACTGGAGCCGGGCTTCCGCAACGAGGCGGTGGTTGACGCGACGGCCGCCGGTACGCGGTTGCGCGCGCGCAGTGCCCGCTGACGCCGCGGCAGTTGCCGCGGCGCGCAGGCATCAGAAGGTGCCTTCCTGGGTGCCGAAGCCGTAGGCGAGCAGCTCTCGCAGGAACTGGATGTCGGCGAGGAACTGGTCGCGGCTGGCTCCGGGCAGCATCAGCCGCTGCACGTGCTCGTATGCGTCCTCCAGCTTCGATTCTGCCTGACGCACCTGCAGCTTCTCGACCCGGATGGCTGCATCCTGCAGCCGGTTGGAGATGCGGTTGCGGCTGGAGCGGCGGGCGTTGGCGCTGTTGCCCACGAACAGCGAGGTGTCCGTCTCGGTCACGGCAACGGACACGTCCCGGACGAAGAGCGACAGGAATGCAGCGGAGACACCACGGACCAGTGGGCGGTCGTCGAGGCGGTCGTTGACCATGTCGCCGTCGGTGTCGGCGCGCGTGGGGTCCGTGCCCCGCTGGTTCACCTCCTCACCATCCAGCAGGCCGTCCCCGTCGGTGTCGGGCACCAGCGGGTTGCTGTTGGCGTCGACTTCGGCACCGTCGAGCAGGCCGTCGGCATCGGTGTCCGCGAGCACCGGGCTCGTGGGCCCGACGTCCTCGGACCGGTCGTCCAGACCGTCGTTGTCGAAGTCGCCCGAGCCGTAGTAGTCGTCCCAGTAGACCTCCTGGTCGAGGCCTTGGTTCTTCACGACCACGATGCCGGCGTTGAGCTTGGAGGCACGGAGCCCGCTCCCCAGCCGGTACTCGTCGTCGAGGTACTGGTAGACCAGCTGACCGTCGACGAAGTAGGAGACCAGCCCGGCGCGCAGCCGGATCGCCAGCGTGTACCAGCGGTCGAACTCGGTCACCGGCAGACGGAGCGACTCGAGTCCCGTGGTCTGGTCGAAGCAGTAGAAACCTGCCGGGTGCTCTGGCCCGTTGCGGAAGGAGAGACGGGGCTCGGCCCACACCACGGGACCCGTGGTGTCGAGCACGAGGCCCTCGGTCCACAGGGCTGCCTCACGCGCCTGGTTCTGCCAGCTGGAAGGAACATAGAGACGGATCGAGACCACCTGGGCTGCACCGTTCAGGTTCAGCAGGCTTCGCATCCCTTGCTGGTTGCGGTCGATGCCGGTCGTGGTCGGCGGCTGCTCGTCCGCGGCACGCACGCCGTGTCGCAGCACGCCGTTGGTACCGACCTCAGGACCCGAGACGAGGATCTCGAACAGGAACGGCCGGAAGACGTTCTGGCTCCAGTTGTCGAGGGTTGGAGCTGGCTGGGTGGGCGACGGGGAGAACGTCTGTACCACCACGGGGACGTAGTCTAGACCCTGACACAGCAGGCTGGTCGTGAGGAGCAGCGGGCAGAGCAGGCGCAGCATGGGGACCTCCGGGAACCATCTGAGGCCATGCCCGCCCGTTCGACGGGACCGGAGCCTCAGTGGGGGCGGAGAGTCTTGACAGAGGCTGCCTCCCTGTCAAGGTTGGCTACAGACGCTGCCTGCAACGGCAGACACGGCCCGGCGCAACACGTTGGGCACGGGTCAGGGGGGCCGAGAAGGCTCGGCCCACGCCGGGACGTGGCGAGTGCGGGAGAGGGCAGGTTCGGCTCAGAAGCCGTAGGCGAGGAGCGCCCGGAGCAGCTGGATCTCGCCGACCACGTAGTTCTTCTCGGTGCCGTCCACCATCAGGGCCTTGGCGTTCGTCTCCGCGGAGGCGAGCAGGCTCGCGGCTTGGCTGGGGCGGCGCCCCTCCAGTCGCTGGGCAGCCGCCTGCAGGTCGTTGGAGATCTTGTTGCGACTCGCCTGCTGCTGCCTGGTCGTGGAGCCGACGAACACCGTCAGCGGGAACGTCGTCAGGTCTGCAGACAGGTCGCGTGCCGCAGTCGCCAGGTAGTTGGTGCTCACGCCCTTCACCAGCGGGCGGTCGTCGAGGCGGTCGTTCACGCCGTCGGCATCCGTGTCCGCCTTGGTGGGGTCGGTGCCGACCGTGCTGACCTCGTAGCCGTCCAGCAGGCCGTCCCCGTCGGTGTCGGGCACCACCGGGTTGGAGCCCAAGTCGACCTCCGAGCCGTCCAGCAGGGTGTCGGCATCGGTGTCGGGGTTGGTGGGCGAGGTCACACCAAGGTCTTCCGTGCGGTTGTCGAGGCCGTCGTTGTCGAAGTCCCCGCTCGCGTAGAAGTTGTCCCAGAACAGCTCATGGCTGGTGCCGAAGTTGTAGGTCGACAGGATGGCAGCGCCCATCTTGGTCGAGCGCAGGCCCGGGCGGAACTCGGCGTCGAGGTACTTGTAGATCGGGCGACCGTTGACGAAATAGGTGATGAGTCCGTCGCGCAGGACGATGGTGAGCTGGTGGTAGCGATCGTACTGGAACTGGCTGCCGGTGAGCAGCGGCACATAGGTGCCGAGGTTGTCATCGAGGCCGTAGATGCCGGGCACCCCGTCGCCATCGTCCAGGTAGACGAGCTTGGGCAGCGACCAAGTCACCAGTTGGCTGCCGTCCTGCACGAGCCCTTCCGCCCACAGGCCGGCATTGTGCAGCTGTCCCTGCCAGGTGGAGGGAACGTACATCTGGATCGAGACGGCCTGTGCGTTGCCGACGAGGTTCACCGGCAGGCGCATGCCCTGGTTGTTGGTGTCCGCCTCGTTGCTCGTGGGAGTCGGGTCGTAGTCCGCTGCGTTCACACCATGGCGCACCACGTAGTTCGTGCCCTGCAGCGCGACCTGGAAGATCGCAGGACGGAAGATGTTGGGCAACCAGTTGGCGATCGGGTTCGTCGTGGTCGTGGTGCGACCGCGACCCGAGGTCGTGACGTTGAAGGTCTCGACGACGACCGGCGTGTAGTTCTGGGCGACGAGCGAAGAACAAACGAGAAGGGGGATGGCGAACCTGAACATGGGAAGGTGGGGAGCGCTTGGGGAGGAGATTGGGGAGCGGGCTCTTCGCGGGGACGCCTTGGTCGGACGCAGTGCTGGGAACCCACCCTACCAGAGCCCGAGGGGATGGGAAGTCCCGCGCATTTCCCGGTCCCGGATCGGAACTCGGGCTGCAGCACGGCTGCAAGGATCATTGCCATGGGACATTTCCCGTTAGGGGCGCGGCGGCAGTGAAGTTCTGCACGGAACTGGGCTCGGCAACCGTCACTTCAGCAGGTCGTGCTGTACCAGGTAGCGCACCAGTTCTGCGTGGGTCTGCATGCCCAGCTTGCGCAACATGCGTGCGCGGAAGGTGCTCACGGTCTTCATGCTCAACCCGAGCTGTTGCGCGATGTCGCACACGCGGTGGCCTGCGCCCAGCTTCTGCATGACCTCGAACTCGCGTGGTGACAGTGCCTCGTGCGGGAGCCCGCGCGAGGTCCCGTCGAGGTGCTCGGCGAGCAGGGCAGCCACCCCAGGCGTCACGTACTTGCGGCCGCTGACTGCCATCCGCAGTGCGGGCACGAGCAGGTCCACGGCCTCGTCCTTCGACAGGTAGGCCGAGGCACCCTCCGACATCGCGCGCACCGAGTACAGCTCGGCCGGCAGGTCGGTGACCACGAGGATCGCCATCTCCGGGAACTCGGCCCGCAGGGACTTGATCATGCAGATGCCCGAACTGCCCGGCAGTTCGGGGTCCATGACCAGCACGTCGGGCTTCGTGCGTCTGCACGACTCCAACAGGTGTGGCGCGTCCGCGGACTCACCGAGGACCAACAGGCCGGGGCCCACGAGCACGTGTTGCAGACCTGCCCGCACGATCGGCCTCGCGTCGGCGAGGACGATGCGGGTGGTGCGCAACGGCTCTGGAACCTGGGGCTTCAGGACGCCGTGCGGCAGCGCCTCCGGGACCTCACGCGGTTGCGTGGGGCGAGCGGTGGCATCGGACGGGGGGTGCGTTGGCGTGATTCGATTCATGACAAAGCACGCTGCGCACGAACGCCTGGGGGGATGCCGGGGTCATGCAGACAGGATGGCTCACGCAACTGGGTCGTGCGGGCAGATCCGGCGATTTTCTCGCGCCTGGTGCGACGACCCGTTGCGGTCCGGTGCATGCCACGCGGAGCCAGCGGTGGGAGGGGCGTCAAGGGCATGCGAGACCGGCCACGCGTCCTTGCGAGTGCTCGTGCCTTTCCCTAAACCGGTCTGACTCGCGCTCCTTCCGCGGGAAGAAACCCCTCGCCGCCTCCGGGCGGCCAACCAGGAGACCGCCCAAGAGCGGGCGGAAGGAGAGTCCATGACACTGCAGTCCACCGTGCGGGTTCTTGCACCCGCGTTGCTGTTTGTCTCGTTCCTCGCGGCACAAGGTCCTTACTACGTCAACGGGTTGACCGGTGCCGACGCGCCGACCCACGGTCTGTCGCCCACGATGCCGTGGCGCACCCTGACCCATGCGCTTGCCAACGTGCCGGCCCAGACGCCCTCGACCTCGACCATCCTGTACGTGGAGGGCAACCAGGTCTACTCGCCAACGACCAACGGCGAGACCTTCCCGCTGGTGCCTGCTTACAACGTGTCCATCGAGGGCACCTTCGTGGGCCATGGTCGCATGCCCGTCTTCCGGGCGCCTGCCGGAGGCACCACGTTCGCCTTCCCCGGCAACGTCTTCTTCAACCGCAACCAGGTCACCTTCCGCTACCTGGTGGTCGAGGAGGGGAGCTACGGGATCACGATGGGCGCGGCTCCCGGATTCCGTCACCGGCCCCGGGTGCAGGACTGCACGTTCCGCAACCAGACCGGCGCAGGCATCCGCATCACCAACTCCGGCAGCGCCATCAACGACCCCAGGTTCTTCCAGAACCTCTTCACCGGGCCAGGCAAGGGCATTGAGATGTTCTCGGTGGGGAACGGCGCCGTCACGCAGCCCGACGTGGAGGAAAACCGGTTCCAGAACCTCGGTGGGCGCGCCATCGACTGCGAGGACCAGAGCCCCGGCGGCGGCAACGTCGGCGGCATCTTCCGCTCCAACTGGTTCGACACCTGCGGGGACGGCATCCGCATCCGTTCTTCGGCAGGCGCAGTCGCAACCAACGCGACCATCCGCACCAGTCGCTTCGCGAACATCCCCGGCTCGGCCATCAGCATCCTGATCGACCGCCCGTTCGACCCGAACGTCACCGTGGACCAGTGCGCTATCCTCAACTGCGGCACGGGCATCGAGATGAACGGCTTCCCGTTGCCCGGCAGCTACACGCTCACGATGACCAAGAACGTCGTCCGCAGCTGCACCACGGGTGTCGCGCTGTACCTCAGCGGCCAAGGCTCGATCGCGGTCACCTCCAACGACAACCTGGTCGAGGCCTGCGGCAAGGGGCTCGACGTGTTCGTCAACAGCTCCGGCAGCCCGGCGATGCTGTTCAACCTCCAGGTGCTGCGCGACCGTTACCTCGACTGCCCGACCGGCATCGTGCTCGGGGGCACGACCCCTGGCCTGCTCTCCGTCCAGTCCACGCTGGTTGCCCGGAGCCCCAACTATGGATTCCGCGTCGCCACCGGCACCACGACCACCATCCGCAGCGTGACCGTGGCAGACTGCTTCATCGGCATCACGTCAGGCCTCCTGGGGCCGTCCAGCGCGTTCGACCACATGGTCTTCGGCGGCAACACGTTCGACGCGACCACGGCAGGCGGCACGATCTTCAACCATTCCTGCTTCCAAGGCTCGACCCAGCTGGGGGCAGGCAACCTCAACCTCACCAACCCGCAGCTGGTGCGGCCCTACTACAAGCTCGCGCCGGCCTCGCCGTGCCGTGACGTGGGCAACGTGGCGTATGCGCTGCCTGCCACCGACCACGAGGGGGATCCGCGCTCGAGCGTGAGCGCGGCCGGTGGCCAGCCCCTGCCCGACCTGGGCGCGGACGAGTACGTGCAGACGGGCTCGATCCGCCGCTACGGCACCGGTGGCTTCGGCCTGTTCAACGTGTTCCCGCGCATCAGCTCGCCCAACACCACGGTGCTCCCGGGCGGGTCGGTGGCCGTGAACCTCGAGGGAGCGATCATGCCGGTGTTCGGCGTGCGCGCGACCTGGGCGCTGCTCAGCTTCGGCTGGACCGACAGTTCGAACCCGCTGCCGTTCGACCTCGCCCAGTTCGGCCAGCCCGGCTCGTACCTCTGGAACGAGTTCGCAACGAGCTTCCCGCTCCAGCCGGTCTCGACCACGGGAACGGCCAGCTACACGCAGTCGATCCCCGCGGTGGCTTCGCTGGCAGGTCTTACGTTCACCTACCAGTGGTTTGCGTTGATGCCGGGCCAGTACGGGATCATCAGCAGCGACGGCCTGCGCGCCACGGTCGGGCTCTGAGCAGGAGGCGCTGCTCCCCATCCCGCCTGCACGGGGCGCCCCTCAGTCAGCAGGGTGCGCTTCGGCGGGCGGGACCGGAGGTTGCGTTGGCGTCGGTGCCGCTCCAGACGTCTCGGCAGGTGCAGCAGGCTGGCCGCGTTCCACCCACCAGCGGATCACGTAGTAGAAGACCGGGGTGAAGAAGAGGCCGAAGACGGTCACCCCGAGCATGCCGCTGAACACGGCGATGCCGAGGATGGCACGCATCTCGGCACCTGCACCCTTCGCCAGCATGAGCGGCACCACGCCGAGCAGGAAGGAGAAGGCCGTCATCAGGATCGGGCGCAGGCGCAGGCGGCACGCCTCGACGGTGGCCTCGCGCCGCGGCATGCCCTGCTCCTGCAGCTGCTTCGCGAACTCGACGATGAGGATCGCGTTCTTGGCAGCAAGTGCGATCAGCACGATGAGGCCGATCTGGACGAAGATGTTGTTGTCGAGCCCCACCAGCTTGATGCCCTGCAGCGAGGCAAGGATGCACATGGGCACGATGAGCAGGATCGCGAGCGGCAGCGACCAGCTCTCGTACTGGGCCGCCAGCACGAGGAAGACGAACAGGATCGCGAGCGGGAACACCAGCTTGGTGAGCAGGTCCTCCGACGCGAGGATCTCCTGCAGGCTCAGCTCGGTCCACTCCATGCCGAGCACCTCGGGCAGGGTGCCGGAAGCCAGCTGGTCCATGCGGGCGATCGACTCGCTCGAGCTGGTGCCCGGTGCCGCGATGACGTTGAGCTCGGCCGATGGGTAGAGGTTGTAGTGGTTGACCACGGGCGGGCCCGAGCTCTCCTCGATCTTCACGAGGGTGCTCAGCGGCACACGCTGGCCGTCGGCGTTGCGGACCTCGATCCGCAGCAGGTCCTCGGTGCGCATGCGCTGGGACGGGTCCGCCTGCAGGTTGACCTGCCAGTTGCGGTCCATGAACGAGAAGTCGTTCACGTACAGCGAGCCCAGGTATGCCTGCAGCGCGCGGTTCACGTCGTCGAGGGCGACGCGCTGTGCCTTTGCCTTCTCGCGGTCGATGTCGATGCGGTACTGCGGTTGGGCGGTGCTGAACGAGGTGAAGGCCATCGCGTACGCAGGGTCCGCCATTGCGGCAGCGCCGAGTTCCTGCACGCCTTCCTCCAGCGTGCGGAGGCCTGCGCTGCGGCGGTCCTGCACCTGCAGCTTGATGCCGGCCGTCGAGCCGATGCCCTCGACTGGAGGCGCACCGAAAACGCCCACCTGGGCCTCGTGCACCGTGCCGAAGCGGGCGAGCAGGCGGTTCCTCACCTCCTTCGCGCCCAGCTCCGGTTTGCCGGCCCGCTCTGCGAACGGGGCGAGCACGACGAACATGCCGCCCACGTTGCTGAGGTTGGTGGACAGCAGCGGCGAGTAGCCAGGCAGCCCGATCACGTGGGCGACGCCTTCCGTCGCGCGGGCCATCTGCTCGAGCTGTGCCACCACTGCAGAACTGCGCGCGAGCGTGGCGCCCGGCGGCAGCTGCGCGTTCACCACGAGGTAGCCCTTGTCCTGCATCGGCACGAAGCCGGTGGGCACCGACAGGAAGGTCTGGCCGGTCCAACCCAGGAGTGCCGCGTAGCCGACCAGCGCCACCACTGCGATGCGCAGCATCGTGCCGACCACGGCGCCGTAGAGCAGGATGACGCGGTCGAACACCCAGTTGAAACCGCGGAAGAACAAGCCGAGGGCCCAGTTGACCGGCCTGCTGAGGGCGAGGCCGAGCACGGCAGCCCCGCCCATCACCGCCCACGGCAGCCAGGAGGGTGCGGGGTCGAGGTGCAACAGGTGCTCGATGCGCTCGCCGAGGAACTCGTGCACCAGCACGGCGAACACGGCGGCCACGCCCAGCGCAGGCAGTGCCTGGCTGCGGTGGTGCGCCGCGTGCGGGTCGTGCGGTTTCAGGATCAGGCCGCAGAGCGCAGGACTCAGCGTGAGCGAGTTGAAGGCCGAGATGGCCGTCGAGAACGCGATGGTGAGCGCGAACTGGCGGTAGAACTGGCCGCTGATGCCGGCCATGAAGGCGGTGGGCACGAACACCGCGACGACCACCAGCGAGGTGGCGATGATGGCTCCCGTCACCTCGCCCATGGCCTTGCGCGCGGCATCCTTCGGCCCCATCCCCTTGGCCATCAACCGTTCGACGTTCTCGACCACGACGATGGCGTCGTCGACCACCACGCCGATCGCGAGCACGAGGCCGAACAACGACAGGTTGTTCAGCGAGAATCCCATGGCCGACATGATCGCAAACGTGCCGATGAGCGACACCGGCACCGCGACCATGGGGATGACGGTGGTGCGCCAGTTCTGCAGGAACAGCAGGGTGACGGCGAACACCAGCATGAACGCCTCGAACAGGGTCTGCACCACCGAGGCGATCGACTCCTGCACGAACACCGTCGTGTCGTAGACGATCTGGTAGTCCATGCCCGGCGGGAACCGGCCCTTGAGTTCCTCCATCTTCGCCCGGATCGCAGCAGCAGTGTCCAGTGCGTTGGAGCCCGGCATCTGGAAGCACGCGATGCCCACCGACGGCTTGCCGTCGAGGGTGCAGTTCATCTCGTAGTTCTTCGCGCCCAGCTCGATGCCAGAAGAGGTGACGATGCCGCGCGTGTCGCGCGTCGTCTCGCGCACCAGGTCGCGCAGGTACACGGACTGCCCGCTTGCGCCGGTCTTGACGACGATGTCGCCGAACTGGTCGGGCGCGGTCAGGCGGCCCTGGGCCCGCAACGGGATGTCGAATGCGATCGACACGTCCTGAGGCACCGGCGGCTGGCCGAGGCGCCCGGCAGCGACCTGCACGTTCTGCTCCTGGATCGCCTTGACCACGTCGCTGACGGTCATGCTCAGGCTCGCGAGCCGCTGGGGGTCGAGCCACACCCGCATCGAGTAGTCGCGTCCACCGAGCAGCTGCACGTCACCAACGCCGGCGATGCGTGCGATCGAGTCCTTCACGTTGAGCGTCGCGAAGTTGCTCATGTAGACCTGGTCGTACCGCCCGTCGGGTGACGTCAGGTTGACCATGAGCAGGATGCTGGGGGACTTCTTGCGCGTGGTGACGCCGACGCGCTTCACCTCGTCGGGCAGGCTCGACTGCGCGATGGCCACCCGGTTCTGGACCAGGACCTGCGCCATGTTCAGGTCGGTGCCCAGCTCGAACGTGACGTCCAGGCTCATCACGCCGTCGTTGGTGCAGCGGGAGCTCATGTAGAGCATGCGCTCGACGCCGTTGACCTGTTGCTCGATGGTCGTGGCAACGGTCTCGGCCACCGTGACGGCGTTGGCGCCGGGGTACACGGCCGTGACGTTGATCGTGGGCGGTGCCACGTCCGGGTACTGCGCGACGGGCAGCCCGAGGAGGGAGACGCCGCCGACCACCACCACCACGATCGAGAGGACCATGGCGAAGATCGGCCGGGCGATGAAGAAGTGGGAGAACATGGCGTGGTGGCTCCCTCGGTTCACTGGGCAGGGACGGGGTCCACGCGCTGTTCGACGCGTGCGCGCAGCAGTCCTGCGCTGACCACCCGGTCGCCCTCGGCGAACGCGGGCGCACCCGTGCTCGACGGCGTCACCTCGCGGCGCCCGTCCTCCAGCAGCTTGCCGAGCTGCACGTCGCGGCGCTTCACCACGTTGTCCTTGTCCACCATGAGCACGTACCGACGGTCCTGGTCCGAGAGGATGGACTGCTCTGGCACGACGGCAGCCGTGCGCGGCTCCTCGGTTGCGATGCGCACGCGGATGCGCGACCCGCTCACGAACTCACCCGACTTGTTGTCGACCGTGCCGCGCACGGTGATGGTGCCCGTGGAACCATCGATTGAGATGGCCGCGAAGTCGAGCATGCCCTTGTGCGGGTAGCCCTTGTCGATGTCGAGCGAGAACTCGAAGGGGAGCTGGCCCTGCTTCTCGAGCTTGCCAACCCTGGCGGGGTCGTCCATGTTCATGCGGCGGTACACCTGCAGTGAACGCTCGTCGATCGTGAAGTACGCGTACATCGGGTCGAGGGCCACGATCGTGGCGAGCAAGGGGTCCGATCCGCCGGCGTTGACGAGGTTGCCGGGCGTGAGCTGTGCCGCGCCGATGCGTCCGTCGATGGGGGAGACGAGCCGCGAGTACTCGAGGTCGAGTGCGGTGCGTGCCACCTCCTGCTGCTTCGACGCGATCTGGGCCTCGAGGGCCTTTGCGTCTGCCTCCAGCTTGTCGACCAGGCTCTGGCTCGCGCCGCCACGTGCCAGCAGGCTCCGCTGGCGCGCGGCCTCCTTCTGCGCCACCTCGTGCTGTGCCTCCAGCGCGACCACCATGGACTTGGCTGCGTCGAGCTGCATCTGGAAGGGGCGCTGGTCGAGCTCGAACAGGAGGTCGCCCTTCTTCACCAGCTGGCCGTCGCTGAAGTGCACCTTGTCCAGGTAGCCGCGCACGAGGGCGCGCACCTCGACGGTGTTGGACGTCTTGAGCCAGCCGGTGTGCTCGCCGTAGTCGGTGACCTGGGCGAACTGCACCGGGCTCACCGTCACCTTGGGCGGCGCGGCCTGTGGCACTGGTGCAGCTTCCTTCCTGGCGCAGGCCGCGAGCAGCAGGCAGCCGGACACGACGGTGACGAGGTGCTTCATGGGGGAGTGCTTCACTTGGATTCCTGGGCAGGAGCCTGCCAGCCGCCGCCGAGCGCGCGGTACAGGCGGACGAGGCTCAGGGCCGCCGCACCGCGGGCCGTCGCGTGGGCGTCGGCCTGCTGGGCGAGCGTGCTCGAGAAGTAGACGATGCTGAGGAAGTCGACCGTGCCCTCGTTGTACTGGTCGGTCGTGATGGCGAGCGTGGCCGCTGCGGCGTCGCGGCTCTTGCCGTACTCCTCCGCCCGCACCCGGGAGTGGACCACGTCGCTGATCGCGTCCTCCGTCTCCCGTCCGGCGGCAAGGACCGTCTCGCGGTAGCGGAACTCGAGCTGGCGGTAGCGCTCTTCCTGCGCGATCACGTTGTTCTCGAAGCGTCCGTAGTTGAGGACGTCCCAGCGGAACGTGGGGCCCACGAAACCGACGAGGCTCGACGGCGTGTCGAAGAGGTCGCTCGAACTCGAGGACTGCACGCCCAGGGCGCCGGTGAGTGCGAGGTGGGGCAGCATGTCCGACTCTGCGACCCCGATGCGCGCACTCTGTGCGGCCAGCTGTCGCTCGGCAGCTCGCACGTCGGGCCGCCTGCGCAGCAGGTCTGCAGGCATGCCGATGGCCACCCTTGCAGGCAGCTCTGGAACCCTGCCGGTTGTGCCCATCCGCTCGGAAAGGTCCACGGTGGGCTTGCCCACCAGCAGGCACAGCGCGTTGTTCGCGAAGCGCAGGTCCGACTCGATGGCCGGGACGTAGGCGCGCGTCTGCGCCAGCACCTGCTTTGCCATCTCCACGTCGCGGCGGCTCGCCGCGCCAGCCTCGAAGCGGTCCTCGGTGATGGCGAGGTTCTGTTCCTGCAACGTCACGTTCTCACGGGCTGCCGCGAGCCGTTCCTGTGCGGTGCGGTAGCGCACGTAGTTGCCCGCCACCTCGGTGACCAACAGCACGGTCGCATCGTCGTGGTCCGCCTGCGATGCCTGCAGCTCGGCCTCGGCCGACTCGATGGCCCGGCGGTACCTGCCCCAGAGGTCCAGCTCCCAGCTCACCGAGCCGGCGACCTGCCAGTCGCGGAACCACTGGTCGGGGACCTGGAACTGTCCCTCGCCGCTGGCCTTGTTGGCGAGGGCGCTCCCCGAGACCGACTGCTGCTGCGGCCAGAAATTGCCTTGGGCGATGCCGAGTCGCGCACCCACCTCCGCCACGCGGGCGAGCGATGCCTTGAGCGAGAGGTTCTGCTGCACGGCCTCTGCGACGAGGCCGTCCAGCACCGGGTCGCCGAACACCTTCCACCAGGCAGTGAGATCCGCTTCCGAGCGTTCGAGTCCCGGTGGCTCCCGGTCGATCCACTCGGCTGCCGTCTCGGGCTGCGGGGCCTCGTAGTCCGGGCCGACCTGGAAGCCGTTGGCGACGTACCGGCCGAAGCCGCAGCTGCCGAGCACGAGCGGGAGGGTGGCCACCAGCAGGGCCGGGGCGCGCCGGCCGGGGGCCGCGGGAGAGCGGGGCATCATGCGGGTGGGGAAGGTATCCCGACGCGATGGGGAGGGCACGCGTCCAGTCGAGGCTCCGTTGGGAATCAGGCCCGCCCCAGGCGCCCCACGGACGCGACTGCCTCTCCGCGGAGGCGGGCCCACATCCCCTGCGCACTACGAACGACGGCGTAACGCGGAACGCCCGGGCTCAGTGGCAGCATCCGCCGTCGAGGCCTGCGAACCCGCGCCACGCCAGGATCGCGGCGGCCACCAACATGGTGCCGCGCTGGACCAGGGCGAGGGTCCTCGGGCCGAACCTGCGGCCGAGCCACAGCGACTGGTGCTGGGCGAGGAGCAGGAGAGGCAGCGACCCCAGTGCGAAACCCGCCATCACCTGCGCGCCACTCCACGCGGATCCCGCCACGGCGGCTCCCGCGCACGCGGCCCACAGCAGGCCGCACGGCAGCAGCGGAGTCAGCAACCCGAGCCACGCAGCGCGCAGCACCGCAGGCTTCGAGCGGATCCAGCCCATCGCGCGCTGTACGAGGCTGCCGAGCCCCGGCACCTGCAGTGCGCCGCGCTCGCCGACCAGGGCGAGCAGCAGCAGGCCCGCCGCCAGCACGAACGCGACCCACGCCGTGGGCGCGCCCAGTTGTTCTGCGCCAAGCACCGAGCCTGCGGCACCCAAGCCCGTGCCAACGGCTGCGTACGAGACGAACCGACCGGACTGGTAGAGCAGCGCGCCACCTGCCGCCGAGCCCTCGGTCCCGTGGAACGCCAACGCAAGCGGCCCGCACATGCATGCGCAGTGCAGGCTGTTGGCGATCCCGAAAACGAAACTCTCGACCAGTGGCTGCATTGGTGGCTTCGTGAAGCTGCTGCCCGCAGTGTTCTCCAGACAATGGGCGGCGCGCCGTCGATTTTCGACGAGCAAGGCGCAAGTGCAAGGAGACGGGCTCGCCGCGTGTACGCACTGTGCCCTCCCTGTCCCCGCAGAAAGGCGAGGGTCCGCCTACTGCTGCAACGGGTGCGAGGTCGTGCACGGCCTGCTCTCCGAGCAAGGCCTGCTGCGCTTCTACGACCTCGGCGGTCGCGCCACCGGGGCCGTGGGTGCCCCGCCGCGCACGACAGCCCTCGACTGGTACGACGACGCAGTGGCCGCGGCGCGCACCGGCAGCGGCCTCGTCCAGCTGACGCTCGACGTGCAGGGCATCCGCTGTGCCGCGTGCGTCTGGTTGCTGCAGGAGCTGTGGAAGCGGCGCGGTGGCGGTCCGGACCTGCGCATCGACCCCTCGCTCGGACGCGCCACGTTCACGTGCGACCCTGGACAGCGCGGGTTGCGCGCCTACCTCGAGACCGTGGCGCGGTTCGGCTACCCGATGGCGCCTGCCTCCAAGGAGGCGCCCAAGGACGACGGGTTGCTGGTCCGACTCGGCATCTGTGTCGCACTCGCGATGAACGCGATGCTGCTGGGCGTGTCGCTCTACTTCGGCCTCGAGGAGGACGGTGGCGACCTGCTGGAGGTGTTCCGCTGGGTGGGCGCCCTCCTCGCCACCGCATCGGTTGCCGTGGGCGGCCCGGTGTTCTTCCGCACCGCACTCGCCGGGCTGCGCGCGGGGATGGTGCACATGGACCTGCCCATCTCCCTCGGCCTTGTGCTCGCCTGGGGCGGCTCCGTGTGGGGGCTCGTCACCGGCGGCGAGGTCTACTTCGACACGGTTGCGATCTTCATCGCCTTCATGCTGGGCGGTCGCTTCCTCCAGCAGCGCACGCTGCGTCGCAACCGCGACCAGGTGCTCAGTGACGACGGGGCCGAGCACCTGCGCGTGCGGCGCCGTACGACGGCAGGCATCGAAATCGTCCCGGTCGCGGCGGTGCGCAAGGACGACGAACTGCTGCTTGCCCCTGGCGACCTGGTCCCCGTGCACTGCCGCCTGCTGGCGGCCTGTGCCTCCTTCTCGCTGGACTGGGTCAACGGCGAGTCGGAGCCTCGGGTCTTCGCGCAAGGCGAGGTGGTGCCGGCGGGTGCGTTCCATGCGGGCCGTTCCGCGGTGCGCGCGGTGGCCTGCGCGGACTACGTGCACTCGGGCCTTGCCGAGCTGCTCAACCGGCCACCGGTCGACCGCGAGGACACTCGTGGCAAGGTGACCTTCTGGGACCGCCTTGCCCGCTGGTACTCGCTTGGGGTGCTCGCTGCCGCAGCCGTGGGAGCACTCGCGTGGAGCCTGGTCGACCCGTCTCGTGCGCTGCCGGTCGCCGTGTCGGTGCTCGTCATCACCTGCCCGTGCGCCATGGGGATCGCCACGCCGCTCGCCTTCCACCTCGCGACGGCTGCATTGCGCCGCCGCGGCGTGTTCGTGCGCAGCGCGAGCCTGTTCGACAAGGTGCCGTTGCTGCGCAAGGTCGTCTTCGACAAGACCGGCACCATCACGTTTGGCGGGCTCCGCGCCACCACGACCGACCGGATCGGTGCCGTGGGACGCGACCTGGTGGCCACCATGGCTGCATCCAGCAACCACCCTGCGAGCCAGGCCGTGCTGGAGTCGCTGGGTGCCGGCTCGCGCTTCGTCGAGTCCCTTGTCGTCGAGGAGACCCCGGGCAAGGGGCTCACGGCGGTGCACGAGGGTGTCACATACCGCCTCGGCAGCGCGTCCCACGTCGTGGGTGGAGGTGCCGTGGTGCCTGCAGGTGCAAGCGCTCGCGCTGCGTTCTTCGCTGCCGACGACCGCATCGTCGCGTCCTTTGCACTCGAGGAGGACTTCCGGGCCGGCGCCGCGGCGGAAGTCGCTGCACTGCGCAGGCGCGGCCTGCAGGTCCACCTGCTGTCCGGTGACCGCGAGGACCGGGTGGCGGCAGCTGCTGCCAGCGTGGGGATCGACCCTGCGCTCGCCCACGGTGCCATGTCACCTGCGCAGAAGGCAGGGTACGTGCGCGCGCTCGACCGGGACGACGCACTCATGGTGGGGGACGGGATCAACGACGGCCCCGCGTTCGAGGAAGCGTTCTGTGCGGGCACGCCTGCGCTCGACCGCCCGGTCCTCCCCTCGCGCGCCGACTTCTTCTTCCGCGGTGCGCAGATGGGAGCCGTGAGCTCGGTGCTCGACGTCGCGATGCTCTTGCGCCGCACGGTCCGGACCAACCTCTCGCTCGCCCTCGCCTACAACCTGTCCACAGTCGTGCTGTGCTTCGCCGGCGTCATGACGCCCGTGCTGTGCGCGATCCTGATGCCACTCAGCTCGCTCGCGCTCGTCACCACCACGGGGTGGCGCATGCGCCGGGCCTGGAGGCCTGCGTCATGAGCGTCATCCCCGTCCTGCTGCTCTGCAGCCTCGTCCTGGTGGCGGGATCCGTCGTGCTGTTCGTGCTGTCCGCACGGCAGGGCGACTGCCACCAGAGCGACCGTCTCTGCCTGCTCCCGCTCGAGGACGACGCGCCCACCGGCCCGGCGTCCACGCAGCAGGCGCAGGAATCGTCCCTTCCCCGAGAACTCCCATGCAACAAGCCAACGTGAGTCCGACCCAGCGCATCGTCTACGACGACGGTGTCGTCCGCGGGTTCGTCTGGGCATCGGTCGCCTGGGGCCTGGTCGGCCTCTTGGTCGGCCTGCTGATCGCCCTGCAACTCGCCGTCCCCGCCCTCAACTTCGAGACGTCCTTCCTGACGTTCAGCAGGCTGCGCCCGCTGCACACCAACGCGGTCATCTTCGCCCTCGTGGGCAACATGATGTTCGCGGGCGTGTACTACTCGACGCAGCGCCTGCTCAAGGTGCGGATGCCCTCGGACCTGTTGTCGAAGGTCCACCTGTGGGGCTGGCAGCTCATCATCCTCGGCGCCGCGCTCACGCTGCCGTTCGGCATCACGCAGTCCAAGGAGTACGCGGAACTGGAGTGGTTCCTCGACCTCGGTGTCGTCGTGGTGTGGGTGGCCTTCGCGGTCAACTTCTTCTGGGCACTTGCCGTCCGCAACGAGCGCAACCTCTACGTCGCGATCTGGTTCTACATCTCGACGATCCTGACGATCGCCGTCCTCTACATCGTCAACAACCTCGCGCTGCCGGTCAGCCTCACCAAGAGCTACGGCATCTTCAGCGGTGCGCAGGACGCGCTCACGCAGTGGTGGTACGGCCACAACGCGGTGGCCTTCTTCCTCACCACACCGATCCTCGGGATCATGTACTACTTCCTGCCGAAGGCAGCCGACCGGCCGGTCTACAGCTACCGGTTGTCGATCGTGCACTTCTGGTCGCTGGTGTTCCTGTACATCTGGGCCGGACCGCACCACCTGCTCAACACCGCGCTGCCGGACTGGGCGCAGACGCTGGGCATGCTGTTCAGCCTCATGCTGTGGGCACCGTCTTGGGGCGGCATGCTCAACGGCCTGCTGACGCTGCGCGGTGCGTGGGACAAGGTCCGCACCGACCCCGTGCTCAAGTTCTTCGTCGCCGGCGTGACCTTCTACGGAATGGCGACCTTCGAGGGCCCGCTGCTCTCGATCAAGTCGGTGAGCGCCCTCGGCCACTACACCGACTGGATCATCGGCCACGTGCACAGCGGTGCGCTCGGCTGGAACGGCTTCATGGCCGCGGGACTCTTCTACTGGCTCGTGCCCAGGCTGTATGGGTGCAAGCTGCACAGCCAGAAGCTGGCTGACATGCACTTCTGGCTCGGCATGGTCGGCATCCTGCTCTACATCGCCTCGATGTGGGTCGCGGGCATCACCCACGGCCTGATGTGGCGAGCCGAGCTGCCGGACGGTGGTCTCCAGTACGCGGACTGGGTCGAGATCGTCAACGAGATCGTGCCCATGTACTACGTCCGCGCGATCGGCGGCGGCCTCTACATCGTCGGCTGGGCGATCATGTTCTACAACCTGGTCGCCACGGCCATGGCCGGCAAGGCCGTCAACGCCGAGGCCGAGGTCGTGCCGCTGGATCGTCGCCTGCCGGCAGGTGACCCCACCACGTGGGGCATCCTGACCAGCCGGCCGATCCTCATCAGCGTGCTCGGCATGGTGGCTGCATGGATGTTCGCCGGTGGCAGCATTGGTGCGGCGGTGGTGGGCTTCGTGCTCCTGCTCGCCGTCGTGATCGCCACGGGTGCGCTGCTGGCCGTCACCACGGCGCGCGGCAAGCATGCGTGGCACGAACTGGTCGAGCGTCGTCCGCTCGCCTTCACCGTGCTGGTGCTGCTCGCGGTGCTGGTGGGCGGCGTGGCCGAACTCGTCCCCGGACTCGTGATCGAGAAGCAGGTTCCCTATGCAGCCAACGGCGAGATCGCCGTCAAGCCGTACACCGCACTCGAACTGGCCGGCCGCGACCTCTACGTGCGCGAGGGCTGCTACACCTGCCACTCGCAGATGATCCGTCCGTTCCGCAGCGAGCGGCTGCGCTACGGCGACCCGAGCCGCATCGAGGAGTCGATGTGGGACCATCCGTTCCAGTGGGGCAGCAAGCGCACGGGGCCGGACCTCGCCCGCGAGGGAGGCAAGCGCACGGACTCGTGGCACTGGTACCACTTCGACAACCCCGACAGCGTGTCGAAGGGATCGAACATGCCCTCGTTCCGCTGGTTCTTCGAGAACACGACCGACCCTGCGGTGGCCGCGGACCACATGCGCGCCATGAAGAAGCTGGGCGTGCCCTACACCGACGAACAGGTGGCGAGTGCGGAGGCCGACTTCCGCGCCCAGGCCAAGCTGGTTGTCGACTCGATCGCCAAGGACGGCGTCGTCGACCCCCGCCTCCAACCCGACCGCGAGGTGGTCGCCGTGATCGCCTACCTGCAGCGCCTCGGCAAGAACCAGCGCGCCGTCAACCTCGCCGACCCGGCAAAGGCAGGGCAGTGACATGTGGCGCGCACTCTTCGAGGGCATGGACCTGCACCTGCTCCCCGTCGTGGGGATGTGCCTGTTCCTCGCCATCTTCGCCGCGGTCCTGCTGCGCATCGCGCGCAGGGACCGCGAGGGCACCTACCAACGCATGGCGGCCATGCCGCTCCGTGACGACAAGGAAGGAGGGATCTCCCGATGACTGCACCACTGCGTGAACACACCTTCGACGGCATTGCCGAGATGGACAACAAGCTGCCGAACTGGTGGCTCTGGACGCTCTACCTCAGCTGCATCTTCTCGGTGGGCTACTGGGTCCTCTACCACACGCTTGGCACCGAGGACCTGCCCTATGCCGTCTACCTCGCCGAGGAGAGGGCTGCGGCCGAGAAGCTCGAGGCCGAGATGGCCAGGAACCCGGTGACCGAGCAGAGCCTGCTCACGCTCGCGGCAAACCCTGCAGCGGTCGCCAAGGGCCAGCAGATCTTCCTCGCCAACTGTGCCTCCTGCCACCTGCCCAACGGCGCCGGCTCCATCGGTCCCAACCTGACCGACGCGTACTGG
>JBEGVB010000163.1:0-7198 GCA_041178545.1 Planctomycetota bacterium | reverse complement strand
GAAGTTCGCGCCCGTGATCGTGACCGTCTCGCCGCCAGACGCGTTCACCGTCTGCGGCGACACCGAAGCGATCGTCGGCTGCACCCCGGTGCCAAGCAGCACATAGCGGTAGCCGTTCGGCAGCGTCGAGCCGCCGGTGCTGCTCCTCACCGTGACCGAGCGCACGCCAGACGAGTTGGTCGGCTGCGATGCAGGCACCGTCGCGGTCAAGGTCTTGTCGTCGACGGCAACCAGGTTGGTCGCCAACTGGTCGCCGAAACGAACCTCGTTCACGGCTGCGAGGCGCGTGCCCGCGATCGTGATCGTGTTGCCGCCGAACGGCGCACCCACGGCGGGGGTCACGGCCGCGATCTGCGGGCAGCCCGGGTCGCGAACCGGACCGAGCACGACCCGGAAGCCCACGTCGAAGTACACGCCACCCGGGTCAT
Organism: Planctomycetota bacterium; assembly: GCA_041178545.1. Taxonomy (GTDB): domain Bacteria; phylum Planctomycetota; class UBA1135; order UBA1135; family UBA2386; genus JBEATZ01. Next base: position 6,770 of record JBEGVB010000163.1, on the reverse strand, counting down.
TGCCCCGCCGCGTCGCGGAGCGGTTGAGGGCCGCAACCTCGTGCCAGCTGCCACCGCGAAGGACCCGCTCCAGACTGCCGGTCACGAAGGGGTCCGTGGCAGCGGCACCCGTGTACGCCGCAAACGAGTCGAGGCACCACTCCCACACGTTGCCGTGCATGTCGTGCAGCCCGAACGCGTTGGACGCATAGCTGCCGACGGCGCGCGTCGAGCCCACGCACGGGTCGATGTTGGCGGCAGCGCAATCCAGCGTGGCGCCAACGTTGTAGCTGGTGTCGGTGCCGGCACGGCACGCGTACTCCCACTCGGCTTCCGTCGGCAGGCGGTACTCGTATCCAGCCGGCACGGCCCCGAGCGCCACCTGTTGCTTCATCAAGGCCGCGCAATACGCACGCGCGTCGAACCACGTCACCTGCTCCACCGGACGCGCTGGGTCACCCTGGAAGTTCGACGGGTTGGAGTCCATCAGCGCCTCGTATTCCGCCTGCGTCACTTCCTTCTTCCCGATCCAGAACGGGTAGTCGAGCGTCACGGAGTGGACGGGATCCGCCACGCCGCTCTCGCCCATCGAGAACGTCGCGGGCCACAGGTGTGCGAAGCCGGCGAACTCGGGGAAGGAGCGGTTGTCACCACCGGCACCGCCATCGCTGCTGCTGCTGTCGCACGAGGGAAAGAACAAGAACGGCAGCGCCAACACCAGCGCCACCACAAGACCACGAACTCGGGACATGCAAGAACCCTCGGATTGCAGCAGACAAGGCCTCGTCACAGGGTGAGCGATAGGCACGTGGCGTGATACCCTGCGCGCAGGTGCGACACAAGGTGAGGCCTGCGGGGATGCGGCAGTGCGGTCGTGGCACTACGGTTGGCGAGACCAACCGGTTCAGAAGCACCAATGAACCGAGGCCTCCTCCATGTTGGCTGTCACCTCGGCAACGAGCGCCCGGGCGAGCGCCTGCACCTCAGCCCCGCGCGTTGAGCACGGGGAGCCACGGTCACTTGAACTGCGTGTTGCAGGTCTGCGTGTCGGAGAGGACGAGGCCGCCGGGCATGGTGACCGTGGCGGTGATCTGCATCACCTCGTAGCCCTGCAGTCGGTTCATGTGCAGCACGTTGCTGCCGGGCGGGAAGAAGGCAAGCCCGCTCGGCGAGGTCACGGACCACACAACGCTGACGGGAGCCGTCGGGTCATTGGGATTGGGACGGGTGACGTCGACGAGGCGGACAGGCCGGTTCGAGACCAAGGAACGGACGAAGCCGGTCGCGAAGCAGTTGACCGTCGGCTGCAGCGCGGTGCTCGCGAACGATTGGCCATAGGGCGTGACCTGCACGCTCGCGAGCCGTGGCGTGTCGTAAGAAGCCTGAATCGTCTGCGTTCCCGACAACCATGCGGTAGGCGTGCAGCCCAGCGAGGCGCCGGGGCTGCTGAGGATCGTGGCCAACTGGCCCACGGCGTTGACGACGCCCACGGGCGGCACGGGCGTGACCCAGGTCCAGGGTGCCAGGTTGTAGGTGTCCGTTGGATCCGGCACCGGTGCATTGGAGGGATACACCTGGCTCGGTGCCGAAGTCGTCCACGCGAGCACGTCCTGGATCGTGAAGGCAGCGCTCGGATCCTGGCCGTAGGGCTGGATGCTGACGAGGTTCACCACGCCACCGTTGTTGTAGCTGGCTTCCATGCCTGCTGGCGCGGCCGTCAACTGAGCGGGCTTGCTGGTGGCGAAGATGGTGCCGCTGTCTCCCGATGCACTACGCTTGTAGATAAAGTAGGCGTAGTCCGAGTATCCGATTGTTTCCTCGATGGTGTCCTGCGTGAAATTGTACTTTCTGTAGTAATTACCAGAAACACCATCCTGGTAGCCGAAGACAATGTCGCCCGGGATGTCGAAGCGGAAGCCCAGCAACTTCAAACCATTGTTCACGTCATTGGGGTCAGCGGCATATGCCAGACTGCGCAATCTTTGGTAGTCGGCAAGGTACATTGGTCCCCAGGATCCATATCCAAACGGCCCCACCACAATGTTATCATACCAACCATCATTATTGTAGAGGGTGTCGCCCTGCCAATAGTAGATGTCCTTGAACATCAACTTCCCGACTGAACTATCGGATGTGGGTGCCCAACCGCCGCAGTCCACCAGCACATCGTCGCTGCCAATGGCCGCAGGTGGGGCCATCTGGTATGCGGTCTTGACGCTCTGGTTCCAGCCCGGCTGGGTGGCGCTACCGAGTTTGTACTCCATCAAGTTCGCGACCTTGGCCACCTGGTTGTTGGTGTTGCCCACCGCGGTCGATGGGAAGGTCGCAGGATCCGCATGCGCCCACTCCGCCAGCAGGTTGAGGCCCAAGTTGCCCCAGCCGACGTAGTAGTCGACCACCCGCTGCACCTCCGCCAGGAAGTCATTGTCGCGCAGTTGCATGGAGAGCCACGCGGCGTCCGCAATGTCGTCCGGATTGACGCCAAAGCGCGCAATCGCCTTGCCGCGCGCATAGATGCTCGGCAGCGGGCCGTAGGGAGCCGTGGGGCCTCCGGCAAGTTGCTGCCGCAACGTCTCCACCGCGTAGAAGAGAGCCTGATGGTGGAGTTCGAGGAGGCTGGCAGCCAGCCACGGATCGCGCACCTGCCCCTGGGTGTAGGCCAGGAACTGCTCCTGCACCGCACGGATCGTCTCGACGGCCTGGTTGGCGAGCCCGGCGCTGTAACCCCACGCCACCGACACGTCATTGGCGGTGAGGGTCGTGGAGAGTTGGGCCAGGTCGTTGGCCACCTGCTGGATCTCGACCAGCACCGGATCGGGCTGTGGCGGTCCGTTCAGCAGGTTGAACGTCAGCTTCAGGGCCCACCCCATCCAGAATCCATCGACCATGACCCGGGTGTCGGCGACCCAGCGGCCCCATTCCGCCTCCCCGGCGGCGGTGTCGGTGGGACCCGGCTTGCCCGCCGCCGGCCCCGCACCCTGCAGGCTCCTGCCGGACCAGCGCGCGAGGCTTGGGTAGGGCTGCGCCGGCCGGAAGTTGCGCGCCGGTGCAGTCCCAACTTCCTCGGCGAGCAGGTCGAGGAAAGAGTCCACCGAACGCGAAGCGGCTGTTGCAGCGGCACGCAGTTCGTTCCAGCTCGCCGGCGAGCGATAGGTCTCGCCGAATGCCGTGTCCCCCACCACTCCCACCGGGATGCCCAGGTGCGCTTCCACCACCTCGACGGCGGCCGGAAGGGCGATTGCAGGATTGCGTTGCAGGTACCTGCTCACCACCGTGCTCGGCACGCCCACCCACTGGTGGCGGGGTTGCGGCTCGCTGCCATCGATGCGCACCTCGCGGACGAGTTGGACGGTGTCGGTGCCGCCGGTGGTGACAGGGACGTTTGCATCGACTTCGATCCGCCCCACAAAACCGGTCCATGACTTGGCAGTCAGCGCAAAGTTGCCGCCTCCCACGAGGTGCGTCGTGGCGACGACCACGCCGTCTGCGTCCACGGCCCGCACGGGAGACCCGACCAGCGCGACGGCGCGCGTGCCGCCGAGGTGGACGGCGCCGAGCAGGTAGCTGGTTGGCTCGTCGGTCGACCCATCGCCATTGTGGCACGCGACGCCTACGAGCAGCGACAGGGCGAGGAGGCGGAACAGGCGAGGAGCAAGGGAATGCATCATGGTCATCTCCTCAGAAGTTCGTGTAGCAGGTGGCCGTGTCGGACACCGTGACGCCTGCGTGGGTCGCGGTCACGGTGATGGTCATGGTCTCCACCCCCTGCGCTGGACTGAGCAGCAGGCGGTTGGGAGTTCCCGTGGAGAAGCGGGCAAGTCCACTCGGAGAGGTCACCGACCACGTCACCGAGACCGGTGCGGATGCAATCGTGGTGGGCCGCGTGAGGTCGAACGCCTGCGCGGGCCAGACCGTGGAGTCCTTGAAGTAGCCGGTCGCATAGCAGTCCACGTAGGGAGTGGCGCTGGGGTTGGTGAACACGATCCCTCGTGGGATCGCCAGCACGCTCGAAAGGACGGCGGGGCTGTTTGGCGGCATCCCCGGCTGCAGTTGCAGGGTGGTGAGTGGCACGCGCAGCGTCATCGGAGCAGCTCGAAGGTTGCCGACGCTCCCAGGAGCGCCCTGGTAACCGGTGTAGAGTTGCCCCACCAGCGTCACCGTCGAGGGGTCGGGAACCGGAGTCACGACGGGAGCGAGGTACTGCACGAAGGGCGTCGGCAGCGCGGGTGGAACTGGCGGATTCGCGACATCATCGAGGCCGTTCAGGACACGAATCGGGGCGGTCGGTGGATCAAACTGCCAGACGATGCGCGACCGCATGAGGAAACCCGCCGTTGGATCCGTGGCAGGTACCACCGTGCTGACAGCCTGGTCCGGCAGGGTGTTCTGGTTCCACATGTCCAACGCCGGATAGCTTGCGGCGAAGGAATCAGGCCCCTCGCCCAACAGGGCCAACGGAGTGGCGCAGTGGATCGCTGTACCCGGATCCTCCTCAGGACTCGGTGCGGACCGGCAGAGCAGCACCTGACAGGCTGGGAGGCCGTTGTTGTTGGGCGTGTAGAGGATTTCTCCGTAGCTGTTCGACGCGTAGTCGCCGCTCACGAGATCCACCAGCCAGTAGCGATCCGTGTTGTACGGGACATCGACGGCAATCACATAGGCCGCTTGATTGGCGGATGGGTTGGGCACGTTCTGGAACCCGAGCTTGCGGAGTCCATCGAGCACGTTGCCCGCGGACGCAATGGCCCGGATGCGAAGTTCCGCAACCTCGGCTGCAGAGGGCAAGCGGAAGGACCCAGCGGGCCACGGCCCGAGGGCGAATCCCCCGACCGTGTTCAAGTTGTTCGCCATCGAGCTGGACCCAGGCAGCAGTTGTTGCGACCAGAGGGTCGGCCTCGCACCGTTGGCCGCCACGCAATCGATCAGGATGTCGTCGTGGCCGATGGTCGGCGGCGGCGCCAGTTGCCCTGCGGCGACCACGTCGGCGAAGAAACCGGGCGTGGGCGGCGTGGCCAGACTGTCCCCGTAGGCGAGGAGGCTGAGGAGGTTGATGCGCGCCGCCATCGAGTTCCCCGTGCCACCCACCATCGGGAAGGTGTACGGATCGAGGTTGGCGTACTCCATCTGCAGGTTCATCGAGAGGAACAGGCAACCCAGGTAGTAGTCCTGCACCTGCTGCAGTTGCTCGAGCCACGCGTTGGTGCGCATTTCGAGGTAGAGCAGGTCCGCCCGCGGAGTCGAGATGCCGCAACGGTCGAGCATCAGGTGTGCGGCGAAGATCGAGGCCAAGGGACCATTCGGTGTGGCACGGCCGACCAGCGCATCACGGATCGTGGTGAAGTCCTGTGTCATACCCCCCGCCGACTGCCGGCTGTAATCCCGCAACGCCAGCGCCGCCTGCTGAGGCGCACTGACCCCCGGCGTCACGTAGGTTGCAAACTGGTTGTGCACCGCAAGGGTGCGGGTGCAGGCGGGATTGACCGACTGCACGGTGTTGCGCCAGGCGATCTCGTACGAACTGGCAATCGCCGTAGCCTGCAGGGCACGGACGTCGTCGTCGAGTTGCTCCAAGGCGGCCAGGTAGCCTGCCGTGGGGTCCTGCCGCTGGCCCCAGCCCGCTTGGGCGAGCACCGTCCCGGCCAACGTGGAGGTGCCGAGGAAGTGCGCGTCTTCGCCGATTCCCTTGGCGAGCCACTTCTTGCCCCCGCTCTCGCTCCAGGGATAGCCACCGCCCTTCCCGACCCCGCCCCCGACTCCGTCCCGCACCAGCGAGGCCAGCGCGGGGTACGGATGCGGCTTGCGGTGGTTGCGCGGCGGCGTCGCGGTCCCCAGTTCGGCGACCACCACGTCCAACGCGGCATCGATCGGCATGGTGCCGGCATCGGCCACGAACTGCGACCACGAGAACGGTGAACGGTGGCTGTCGCCAAAGCTCGTGTGCAGGTCGCCCGGTGCTGTGCCCTCGGCCGAAGTGGCTGAAGCCGGCACCACCCCCAGGTGCTCGGCGGCCAACCGCTCTGCCGCGGCGATCGACACGCTGGGGTTGAGGATCCGGTAGCGCGAGGCCACCGTCGAGACGGGCCCCAGCCAGCAATACGGCCGCGGTACCGGGCCCGAGGAGCTCAAGCCGTCGGCTGCGGGAGGGACCAGGTCCAGGTCCTGCCTCAGGTGCACGGTCTGCAGCCCCCACGCCGACTGCACCTCGACTGCCGCCTCCACGCGGCCGACGAAGGTGCCCCAGCCGTCATGGTGCAACTGGAAGTGGCTGTTACCCGTCGACTCCGCCCGCGCCCGCTCGATCCCGCCCTGGTCCACGGCGCGGACCGTGAAGTCGCGGTTGGCCTTGAGGGTGCCGCCGCCCAGGTAGAGCGCGCCATCCAGGGACGGTGGCAGCGGCTCAGGTGCCGGCTCGGAACTCGAACTGCCATTGCTGCACGCAGCGACGAGCAGCAGGCTGGCCACGATCCCATGGCGAACGAGAGAACCGGCGGCAACCAGCGTCATACACACCTTCTCCGGCGCATCGCGCCGGAACCAGAGTCGCGAGGGGCGAAAGGACCAGCCATACACCCTTGGGAAAAAGTCACAGGACGCAGCCTACGCAACAACTCGCGGCAGCGGTCAGCCAATCCGAACAAGCGAGCCGTGGACGGTACCCGGGGCGGGGCACTGGCGACTTCGAGGCGGAATCCGTTGCCATGGGTCTCGAGCACTCTGGCGGGTGCAGGACGGCCGCGAGGGTGGGCAACGCGCGCATCGTCGCCAACACGGAAGCCGCGACTTCCAGCGGG
>JBEGVB010000162.1:0-2624 GCA_041178545.1 Planctomycetota bacterium | reverse complement strand
CATGACCATGCCCGGCCTCGGCAAGGTCCCGGGCGGCGCCAAGATCGACATCGACCAGGACGGCAACGTCGTCGGGATGTTCTGATCGGGCGGACTCGTTGACGAAGCCGTCCACGTCGAGTCCGCCTGTGCGCATGCGCAGATGAGTCGTGGCGCGGCAATGCGCGCGTTTGCGTTCCGGCGCATCGACGGCCAAGGTGCCTTCGCATCGATGTGGCGACTGCGCAGCAGTCTCCGTAGGATGACATCGCGAGCGGCGTCTTTGCCGCGTGCAATGTCAGCGAAGGAGAGTGCATGCGGCGTGCGTTGGTTGCCACCCTGCTGTTGGCCATCGGCTCCGGGCCGCTCGCGGCGCAGCAAGGCTGGGAGTGGGTGGAGGTTGCTCCAGCCCCAGCGAGCCCGCCCGTTCGCGATGGCGCGGCAATGGTCTACGACGAGACGCGCGGCAGTTGTTTGCTCTTCGGCGGCCGGGGCCTCGGCAACAGCCTGCGCGACACGTGGGCATGGGACGGAGTCAGTTGGCAGTCGTTGGCAGTGGAGGGACCCCAGGCACGCTTCGGGCACGGTCTGGTGCGCGACGTGCGGCGACAGCGAACGACCCTGTTCGGTGGCTTCGGCGGCTTTGCGCTCGGTGATGCGTGGGAGTTCGATGGGTCCACCTGGTTGGAGCGCATCGTGGTCGGGACCGCACCCTCGCCGCGCACCCTCCATGCGATGGCCGCAGACGGTGTGCGTGGCCTCACGGTGCTCTTCGGCGGCGTGAACGGGCCTGCGCTCGGCGACACCTGGACCTGGGACGGGCAACTGTGGCGTCGCGTTGCGCTGGGCGGCTCGAGTCCAGGCGCGCGCAGTGGGCACGGGATGGTCGCGGATGCGGCGCGTGGCCGCATCGTGCTGTTCGGCGGGATCGATGCAGCCGGCGCGCACCGCAACGACGTTTGGGAGTGGGACGGCACACTGTGGCACGCGGTGCCGGCAACGGGCCCTGCACCCTCACCCCGTGCAGGACACTCCATGGCCCATGACCAGGTGCGCGGCCGCACGGTCGTCCACGGCGGGTCAACCGGCGCAGGTTTCCTCTCGGACACCTGGGAGTGGGACGGAACGTCTTGGCGTGCGCTTGGCGTGAGCGGTCCCTCGGTCCTGCCGAGCTACCGGCACGCAATGGCCTTTGATTCCGTGCGTAGCCGCATGGTCCTGGTCGGCGGCAGCAACCTGCTTTCGTTCGTGGCCGGCACCTGGGAACTGGTACCCGTGCAGCAAGGCTCCGTCGACACCGTGACAGCGACACCACTGGTGCAGGCCCAGTTGCCCAGCGCCCTCTCGGGGCACGCGCTGGCACCGCTGCCATCCGGTTCCGGCCACTTGCTCTTCGGTGGCCAGCAGGCAGGCGGACTGCTCAGTACGACCTATGCGCTGCAGTCGTACTCGTGGTCGATCCGCGTCTCCTTGCTCAACCCGACAGCCCGCACCGATGCGGCCATGGTCATGGACCCGGTGCGGCAGGAGAACGTGCTGTTCGGCGGCCGCGATGCCCTCGGCCAGCCGCTGGCGGACACGTGGTTCCACCGCGCTGGCCAGTGGCAGGTGCACACGGGCCAGGTTGTTCCCACGGCAAGGTCCGGACACCGCATGGCGTTCGATGACGCACGGGGCAAGGTCTTGCTGCACGGTGGCAGGGACGCACAGCAGGCGTTCCTTGCCGACACGTGGACCTGGGACGGCACCCGGTGGTTGCCGTCTGCAACGACCGGCGGTCCTTCGGCACGGAGCGAACATTGCCTCGTCCACGACAGCACCCGCGCGCGCACGGTGCTGTACGGCGGCGACTCTGCAACCGGACGGTGTGGCGACCTCTGGGAGTGGGATGGTCAGGCATGGACGAGGCGCGAACCCACCACTGGCCCCAATGGCTGGCGTCCACGACCCCGTTCGGGGCATGCAATGGCATGGGATCCGCCCTCGGGACGCGCGGTGGTGGTGGGTGGGACCACGGAGTACGGCTGCTCCGACGAGATCTGGTCGTGGAACGGAGGGGCATGGACCTTGCACACCGCAGGTGGTCGTGCCGTGCCCTCCCCACGCGCGGGGGCACAGCTGGCATTCGCCCCGGGCCTTGGTGGTCTCTTGCTGGCTGGCGGCACATGCGCCTCGGCACGGCTGCAGGATGCATGGGTGCTCGAGTGTGGTGTCCGTGCCCAGGTGACGAGCTATGGGGCCGGCTGTGCTGGCTCGGTTGGGGTGCCAAGGCTCGCGGCGCAGGCGGCTTCGCAGCCGCTGCTCGGCCAGCGCCTCGTGCTGGAGGTGGGCAACCTGCCGGACACGCCGCAGACGCTCGTGGCCGGGCTGTTCGACACCCAGCGCGCATCGGCTGGTGGAGCGCCCCTGCCGCTCGACCTTGGCCCAGTCGGTCTGTCCGGCTGCGCGCTGTGGACCGGGGCCCAGTCCGTGGAGTTGCTGGCGCGGGATCCGGTGCACGACTGCGCCGTCTGGCCGGTGGACATCCCGGCGCGCCCGGTCCTGCTGGGAGTCTCGCTGTTCTTCCAGGCCCTGGTGCTGGAGGAGGCGCATGGTCGGGTCGCGTCGTTCAGCGCTGGCCTGGAGGCACGCATCGGGAATCGTGG
>JBEGVB010000161.1:0-3996 GCA_041178545.1 Planctomycetota bacterium | reverse complement strand
TGCAGCACCTCGAGGGCAATCGAACCGCCGATGCCGTGGCCCAGCAGCACGCGCGGGCGCGGGTGCCGTTCCAGTTCGCGCGCCACCCAGTCGGCACAGTCGCGCAGGCTGCGGATTGCCGGGTCGGCGGGCATGTCGCCAAAGCCCGGCAGCGTGGGCGCCACCAGCCGCAGCGAGCCCTGCAGGTGCGCCTGCACGCGGGCGAACCGACTGCCACCACCACCGTTGCCGTGGAGGGCCACCACGGTCACGACAGGGGCGGCGGAGGATGGGCTCGCGTCGGTCACGGGTTCGGGTTCGCGCGGGCAAGGGCACGCGGATGCGAGCAAGGCCCGGCGTGAGCCGCCAAGCAGCCTACACCAAGTCGGTCGCGCCTCGCGCTCAGCGGGCGGGGATGGTGACGAGCGGCGCCGGCGCGGAAGGGCCCGCCTGGATGCGGCACAACTGCACCAGCAACGCGAGCGTGTCCTTCGACCGGATGTCGTCGTTCGCGATGCTGTAGTACCAACCGCCGTACTCGACCGAGACCAGTGCATCGGTGGGTTTCCTGTCCGAGACGCGGACGTCGATCTCTTGGCCACCTGGGGTGGACTTCACCCAGCTGGCACGATCGGCGGGAACCTGCACGTCCTTGGAGGCGTTGAACATCGTCGAGAAGAGCGAACGGAACTGGAACCGCTCCACGCCGATGGACTGGCCCCCCGCACGGAGGTCGATGCCACCATCCTTGCGACCAACGAGCGAAAGCTCATCGCGGTCCTCCGCTTCCTTGAGGCCCTTGAAAAACTCACGGAACTTGGGGTTCGACTCGGCACTCGGACGACCGAGCAACTGCTCACCCGACTCGAGCGTGACGGAGGCAATCAGCAGGTCGCCGAGCTTCGTGATCGGCCAGCCCGCGCGGACGAGCATCGCAAAGGTCTGCGGCGTGATCTCGGCCATGAACTGCTGGACGTATTCCTTGCCCTCCACGGGCGTGTACGAAATGGTCGGCTTCGAGGAGAAGCGGTAGCTGCCGCCCAGGTCCAGCGAAGCGAAGTCGGCATCGGGAATCGAGGCCGACGAGTCCGCAGAGAACGAGCTCTCGTACGACGCGGTGAGCGAACCTGCCTGCAAGAACAAGGGGGTCTCGCGGTAGCGCATGCGGACAAGGTTCAGCAGCATCTGCTGCGTCTGGTTGCCCTGGAGGATCGCGTTGAAGTCGACGAAGTCGGCGCGCAGCGACTCATTCGCGACCTTGCAACCGGACGTGACCGCGAGCGCGGCCGTGAGGAACGCGCCGGCGACGACTCTGCCGGAAGGACTGGGGCAGGGATTGGTGGGCATGGGTGCGGTTGTTTGTGGTTGTTGGGTTGTCGTTCCGTGCACAGCTCAGACCTTGGGTGGCGTCTGGGTGGCCTCCGTCGCCTCCTGCTTGAGCTGCGGGCCGAGGCCAATGTCCTCCTTGTCCGCGACGTTCATGACATCCACCAGGAAATCGTGCCGCGCGACGGCTTCGGCTTGGTCAGTCTCCACAGCCAGTACTGCAGTGCACTGGATCTGGATGCCATTCGTGGCGATCCCTGAGACACCGATCGTGGTGCGGCCGGCATGGAATGCAGGGTTTGCCCCGATTCGCTCGCGCAACCTCGCAACGAAGCGATCGACCTTCTCGAGTGTCGCGCCCTGCATCACGAGGAACTGCAGGTTGAGTGTCCTCGGCCGCTGACTGCCAAGGTTCAGGATCGTTGCCGACGCAAGCGACCCGTTTGGGACGACGACGATGGAGTCGTCGGCCGTTCGCACCCGGGTCGAGCGGATGCCCACACTCTCGACGAAGCCGGACGCCAGCGAACTCTGGATCCAGTCACCAGCACTGAACGCGCGGTCCGCGACCAAGACGCCAGCACCGAAGAAATGTGCAATGGTCTCCCGTGCTGCAAACGCGACACCAAGACCACCGATGCCGATGCCAGCCAGCACGTTTTCTGTTGGGACGGAGAAATAGTATGTAACCGAGAAGATCCAGCCGAGGATGATTGAGGCGCGGAGGATGCCGTGCAGGAGGCTCACGGCAATGTCATCCAGCGCTGACCTCGAGCGGCGTGCAGCGCGCATGAGCAACAGGCACATGAGCATCACGAGGTGCCATGCGACCGCAGCCGTGGACGTGCTGATCAGGAAGCCGTGCACAGGAGCGGAGTAATGGCGTGCCCGATCCGGGATTCCCAGCGCCGCGGCAACGTCAAGGACTTTCAGGAAGAGGAACACCAGAATGACCATGGTGGCCATCCCGAACCATGGCGGCAGGGGTGCAATCGAGACCGTCCATCGCTCGAGAATCCTGCCAAGTGTCCTGGCGACGGCACGAGCCAAGAGCAACGCAGTTGAGATGGCCAAGACAAGGGCGATCACCTGCCAGAGCTCGAAGGGACCCACGAGAAGTCGGAGCGCAGGCAGGTGCGCGACCACGAACTCACGGATCCTGAAGTAGAGTCGCGACGGGATGAGACCCGGCGGTGGCTCCATGGCCGGAGCCAAGGAAGTGATCTCGAAGTAGAGCTTCCCTATCGAATGGATGGTGCCGTCGGTGAACTGCCAGGGCGCATCGGGTTCGGGCCCGTTCCGCGCGATGACGATCGAACCATCGGGGTGCTCGAAGACCACGAATGCGTCGCGGCTTGATGGATCATTCGGGATGGACTGCAGCCCGATGAGGCCGATCTGGTAGAGCACGCGGCAGAGATAACCTGCGACAAGTTGGCCGTCGACTTCACGGATCGGCTCCGGAAAGTCTCGAAGATCCAGGGCCGAGAGCGCGAGTTTCTTGCCGTGGCCACTCCAGTCCGCCATGCCTTCGAGGAAGGCCCGCATCGTGTCGCGCGGAGAGTGCAGCCGCTTGAACGACTGTGTGGTCGGAAGCTTGTCCCCGTAGACGGCGAGCAGCGATGCGCTCAGGGTCCTCATCTCGGACTCGCTTGGCACGACAACGAACCATTCGCCCGCACTGTTGCGATGCAACTTGAGCGGCAACACGACGCCGGACCGCAACTGCCTCAGCTCGACCGTGAGGTCGTCGGACGGCGCTTGCGTCGCGACCTCCCAAATCTGAAACGTCGTCAGGTCAACGAGGTCGAAGAACTCCCGCAGGTGGCGTAGCTGCCTATCGCGAGGCAAGGTGGCGGTCTGGCTGTCGAACTCGACCGAGTCTGCGGCCCGCGCCCATTGGTCTTCGAGCCCGCATCGTGCCTGGGTGGCGTACAAGACCAAGTTCTCGAATGCGGCGCGCGGCGTGGGGAACTTGGGTTTCCCCGGCGCACTCGCAGGATTGGCGCGCGTGCCGGTCCACCAACCCAGGGTTTCGTCGCGGCCGTTGAAGGAGCGGCCATGGTGCCCTGGCAACAGCACGAACGAGTAACTCCGCTCGCCCTCGATCCGGCGGCCCTCGACACGGTCGCCGAGGACCTTGCCCTCGATGCGCGAGTGGAGAAGGGGGAACTCCCCCGTCACGGAGTCGCCGTCCTGCTGCAAGGTGATGCGACCGCCACCACCGCTCCAGTTGGTGTCCCAATCCCCCGCCCAATCGACCGTCCTGCGCACGAAGACGGAAATCACTGCCAACAGACAAGCAAGGGCGAACGAGATGGCGATCAGTCGACGCATGGGGGAGACCGTCAGGGGTCGCGTGGCTCGGGGACGGCACGTTGGCCGTGGACGGAACGTACCCGAAAGCAGGACTCAGGAACCACGGGGACGGGCAAGGGTCAGCCTCGACCGTCGAGCCGTTTGAGGCACCTGGGATCTCAGCGCGGGCCGCCGGGCGGCAGCAGCTTCGTGTGGGCGCTGTCCTGCTGGACGCGCAGGAAGCGCAGTCGTTCGGCGAGGGGCACGGGCTGGGCGAAGCCCATGGGACCTGCGAGGTTGGCGCGGTGGTACACGCCCTGCAGCGCCTCGACGTGCTGGTCGAGACCGAAGCCCGCGGCAGGCACGGCCTGCTGCAGCCGGTCCCACAGTCCC
>JBEGVB010000160.1:0-14959 GCA_041178545.1 Planctomycetota bacterium | reverse complement strand
GCACATCTGGCTGCTGCCGTGCATCGGCGCGGGCGCGATCCTGCTGGTGTTCGTGCTGCTGTTCCGCGGGCCCAAAGCTACACCTGCGCGGCTGCACTGAGGTGACGGCAGCTGCGGAGTGGCGCAAGGGCCTCGCCCGGCGCCACGCCGCGCGCGGTCAGGCGTAGTGCGCGCCGAAGCGGTTCGCGAGGAACTCCTCGTACTTCACCTGCTCCATCTTCACGAAGCCCTTCTGCGGCAGCTTGCCCTCGCGCAGCAGGTCGACCACGGCGCAGACGCCCGCGGCCGTCGTGATCTGGATGCCCGACCAGTTCTCGCCGTCGATGACCTTGTGCAGGATGGTCTTGGCGTAGGTGCGCTCGGTGAAGCGGCCGCGGTAGTTGCCGGTGGCGCTCACGAACACGACGATCTGGTCCTGGAAGGTGGTGGGCAGCGCGCGGTCGAAGATGCGGCCGAGTTCCTGCTGGTGGTCCTTCATCTGCAGGTCCTGCAGCAGCAGCTTGATCAGGTCGCAGTGGCCGGGGAAGCGGATGGTCTTGTAGTTGACGTTGCGCGCCTTGCCCTTGAGGGTCGTGGCGAGCGTGCCGAGGCCACCGGAGGTGTTGAACGCCTCGTACTCGACGCCGTCGATGGTGAGGTGCTCTAGGTTCTCCATCGGCGGCAACAGGGTCATCTCGCCGTCCTGCAGCGCCTCGCACGGGTTGCAGTACTCGTTGATCAGGCCTTCCGTGCTCCACGTCAGGTTGTACTTGAGGCGGTTGGACGGGAAGCGCGGCAGGGCGCCCACGCGCAACCGGAGGTCGCGCACGTCCGTCATCGGGCCGATCAGGTGGTTGGCCACGATGGTGATGAAGCCCGGTGCGAGGCCGCACTGGGGGGCCATGGCCGTCTTCGCGCCCTTCGCCAGCTTCATGACCTGCTGGGTCACCGCAACGTCCTCGGTGAGGTCGAAGTAGTGGCAGCCGTTCTCGCGCGCGCGCTCGGCGATGAGCGGGTTGCAGTGGAACGGGGCGCACGAGATCACGCCCCAGGCACCCTTGAGGATCTTGTCGAGGCTCTTGGCGCTGTCGAAGGCCACCACGCTGGCCTCGACGGCAGGGTACTTCTTCGCGAGGTGCTCGACGGCAGGTGCTGCTGCGTCGCCGACGCGCACCTGGTAGTCGCCACAGGTGGCCATCAGGTGGCAGACCATGCGCCCGATCTTGCCGGCGCCGAGGATCACGAGGGTCTTCATCATGGGGGCGAGGATTGTCCGCGCCCGTCCCGCGAGGGCAAGGGTCGCATGGCCCATCGCGGGCCCGCCCGTGGTCAGGGCGCCATGGGAGCGGGGGATCCGGCCACGCTGCTCACTGCAGCTTGACCTGGAGCACGTCCTCGCCGGGCTCGACGGCAAAGGGCTCGCTGGACCGGTCCCCCGCGACCACCTTGGCCTCCATGCGGTACCACGGCCGGTCGACGAAGTGCATCACGAACATGCCGTCCGGACCGGATGTGGCTCGCATGGACGTGTTCTGGGTCAGGCTCCCGAGCACGTCGAGCAGCTTGTCCTCCTCGCTGCGCGGCCCGCCCACGTACCGGCTGCGGACCTGCTGCAGGGTGGCTCCCTGTACCGGGTTGCCATCTGCGTCGACCACCCGTCCGCGGAGGGACGGCATCTCGGTCATCGGCACCGTGAGCTCGGCCGGCGGGTTCTCGATGGGCACCTCGACGCATGCGGTGGAATCGGCGTCTGCGACGGCCACGAACCAGCGGCCCGGTGGCAGCGCGATGCGCGCCCTGCCGTTGGGGTCGAGGGCGAAGGGCATCGAGGTGCCATCCTGCGCGAAGCCGGTGTTGCCGAGCATCGAGACGAGGTGCGCGGTCGCGCCGCTGGCCGGCCCACCGTTGCGGTCGAGGACCTGGATCTCGACGGGGCGCATGCGCGGCAGCGCCACCTCGATGGGCTGGGCCGGGAACTCCTGTTGGTTGTCGAGCGTGACCAGCCGCCCGCCGAGCGGGGCACGGACCTCGAGCGCGTAGGCGTCGAGCGGCAGGTTGTCGACGCGGAACGAACCGTTCGGGTCGATGGGCACGAACTGGCTGCGCGGGATGTGGGACCAGCCGTTGCCGCGGGCTGCCTTGCTGATCCACTCCAGCAGGAACCCTTGCGGCCGCTCCGGCGCGTCGGTTGGCGTGAACTTGCCGGCCAGCGGGCGCGCGGGCGCCATGGTGAACCGCAGTTCGGCAGGCGGGTTCTCCTCCTCGACCATCTTGCCGTTCTCGAAGCGCGAGCCGGACCAACCGCTCTGCGCGTCGGCACAGCCCTGCTTGCGCGCGACGAAGGTGAGGCTAGGGGTCGATCCGGCCTCGAACGGGTTGTTGGCGAGTGGGAGGAGCGCAACGGCCTTGCCGTCCTCGCCGGTCGTGGCGAGCGGCACGAGGTAGCCGCCGTTGCGGCTGCCAAGGGTGGTATTCGACAGGTACCCAAGGACCTGCAGGATCTCGACCCCGGCCGCGGGCTTGCCGTCGGGAGTGGTCGCGCTCATGGCGATCCGCTGCACCGGCGGCAGCTTGAGACCAACCGCACGCTCGGCCGTCGGGCCCGAGCGGGTGAGCAGCGCATGGGGGTACTGGCGCCAGGTGTGCAGCACCCGGTCCCCCTTGCCCAGCAGTTCGAAGGCCACGTTGCTCAAGGGCAGCGGGGGGCACACGAAGGTGCTGTCTGCAGCGAGCGGCTCGGTCACCGCGTGGTCGACGACGGCTACCGGCACGATGCGCACCGAGAAGGGGCCGAGGTCCGCCACTCCCTCGAGCCCGGCCACGGCCACCCTGTTCGCTGCAGGGACGCGTGCCGTCGCCTGGAGTTCGGGCCGTTGCCCGGCTGCTGCCAACGTCAACGACGTCGTCAGGCAGGTGCCCTTCTCGTCCCTCGGCCCGTTGGCCCACAGGTACACGAAGACCGCCGGTGGCACGGACAGGGCGAAGTAGCCGCGCCCGTCGGTGCGCGCCGTGGCCTTGCCTGCGGGAGCCAGCTGGCGCAGCACTGCGGGGTTCCAGAGGCCGGTGACCTCGGCGTCGGCGAGCGGCTGGCCGTCGGCCAGCAGCACGCGCCCGACGATCGGCGCGCTCGGCCCGGTGGCGGGTGGGGCCGTGTCGTTGCCCTGCGCCCTGATCCCGGATGCGGCGAGCAGGAGGCAGGTCAGGGCGAGCAGGCGCATCGTTGGATTGTGCCGCAACGCGGCGGCCGCGTCAGCCCTTGCGGCTGCGCGGGGCGGGTTTCCTGCCGACCACGTACGCAACCCAGGCAGGGCACGCCTCGCCGCGCGTGGTGATGCGGTACTTGCCGTTGCCGAGGTTGGTCTTGCGGTCGGTGCCCTCCCAGAGCACGACGATGTCGGTGAAGCCCGCCTCGGTCATGAGTTCCTGCAGCTCGGGCAGGGTCCACAGGCGCCAGTCGTAGACGAAGGCGTCCTTGAGCTTCGTGCCGTCCTTGAACTCGTAGTGGATCTTGCAGATGGCATGGTGGGTGAGCGGGTTGAAGTGGCTCTGGTCCCACAGGTAGGTGAAGCCGCTGCGCCGGCTGCGGTCCACCTGCTCGGCGTAGGTCTCGCCGCCGCCCCACGCGTCCATGAAGAACAACCCTCCTGGCTCCAGCTGGCGGAAGCAGTCCTTCACGTAGCCGCCCAGGTCCTTGCGCGTCTGGAACACCGAGTAGCTGAAGTTGCCGGCGACGATGGCCTGCGCGCGCGGGTTCTTGCGGTCGCGCACGTCCTGCTGCAGCAGGGTGAGCCGCTGCTGCTGTTCCGGCTTGAGCAGCTTGGCCACGTTGTGCGTGCGTCCCCAGTCGAGGGTGGGGCCGTGCAGGTCGATGCCCACGGCCGTGTTGTCCGGGTGCAGCTTGATGTGGTGGCAGCACAGCAGCGCGGTGCCGCAGAAGTCCTCGCGCAACCGGCGCAGCTTCTGTCCCGTGAGCTTCTCGAACCACCGCGAGTAGAAGCGCGCGTCGAACTCGCCGTCCTGCACCGACCGCTGGTAGAGGTCGTGGCGGTCGGCGGTGCGGGCGGTGAGCACGGGGCGCTTGCGGCGTGCGCCGGAGCGGGTCGAGGGGCGGGCCATGCTGCCTGCTTAGCGGTCGGCGGTGCGGGACTCCAGCGCGCACTTCGCGCCGCCGCGACGGCGCGGGTGCGCCTTGGTCGGCGAGCTGTCCACCGTCCAAGGGCCCGCATCCGTGTCGCAGTGCAGCATGAGGATCGTCTGCGCGTCGGCTGCAAGGGTCGGTGGCGGCGTGAAGCTCTCGCCCGTGTAGTGCGCGCCCGTGCGGATGCGCAGGTCGTCGACGTCGCCGTCGAGGAAGGAGGTGGGGAAGCCCTTGCCGTCCGGGTCGGCACCCACGAAGAGCGGCAGCTTGTTGGTCTTGCGCTTGCCCTTGCCGGCAGCCGAGGCCACCAGCCTGCCGTCGAGGTAGGAGCGCAGCTCGGTGCCGTCGAACACGCACGCGACGTGGTGCCAGCGACCGGGGGCCAGCAGGCCTGGCGCAGTGCGTGCCGTTGCATAGGCGGACCCGAGGAAGACGCTGAACTCGACCCTGCCGTCGTTGAGGTAGATGCCGTACTCGGAGGACTCGGTCTTGGCGAGCAGCGCGCGCCTGCCGCTGAAGTCGACGCCGCGCACCCAGCACTCCGCGGTGAACGGCCCGTCGGGCAGGTTGAACCGGCTGTCGGGGAGTTCGAGGCAGTCGGACCGGCCGTCGAGGCGCAGCACCGCCTTGCCCGTGCGGCCCGGGTCCGGCAGCGTGCTTGGCGGCAGCAACGCGAGGTCGACCTGCTTCTTCGGCATCGTGAAGCGGAGCGTCCTGCCGAGGTAGTCGACCCCCAGGTCGATGCGCGGCAGGTCGGGGACCTCGCCGCCCGCGGGTCCGCGCGCAGCCACCATCGACACCGTGGTCGTCTGGCCGGGCGGCACCACGACGTGGGTGTGGTCGGGCTGGAATCGCCAGGCCCCGGACGCGAGCGGCGTGACCGTCAGTTCGACCGGCCTGCTCGCTGGGTTGGTGAAGTCCATCTGCAGCAACCCCTCGGCACTGCCGTCGGCAGCGAACTCGAGGCCACGCGGTGCCAGTGCAGTGAGCTTCTCGTCGAGCAGGTTCGCGTCCTCGCTCACCTCGCCGGTGACCTCCTTGGGGTCGATCACGGTGCCCACGGGCAGTGCCGCCACCTGGATGCCCTCCGGCCGCACGGTCACGACGTGGAACTCGTGCAGGTAGCCCGCGACCGGGAGGTCCATCTCGAGGTGCGCCCCGGTGGCCGCGAGCGTGAAGTACTCGATGCCGTCGCGGTTGCCGTCGTAACGCATGCGGTGGATGTGGCCCGCGAACACGGCACTCACGTTGCCGGCGGCCACCAGCGTCTCGTGGACCTTCTTCCAGTCATCGCCGTAGCGCGCGAGCCAGCGCGGGTGGTGGAGGAACACGAACACGTGGCGGGCGCCCCTTGCGCGCTGCAGCACCTCCTGGAGCCACGCGAACTGTTCCTCGCTCATCCGCTGGCACTCGGGCTTCTGGAAGTTCTTCTCCCCGGTCTCGGGGTTGCCCTCGTCGGAGTACAGCGCGACGAACCAGCACTGCTTGTGGCGGAACGCGTACCAGAGCGGCCCGAAGACGGCTTCGTAGTCGTCCTCGTGCTCGCCTGCGGGCCTGCCCTCGCCGCGCCAGTAGACGTCGTGGTTGCCGGCCACCGGGAACCACGGCATCCGCAGCGCGGACATGGCCTCCCGGTACTCCGCAGCCTGCGCCATCCATGCCTCGCGCGCGTTGTAGCCCTGGACCAGGTCGCCCACGGTCATCACCAGGTCGGGGTCCATCAGGTTGGCGTCCGCAACCGCCTGTCGCAGGACCTTGATGCCCTCGGCGGGACCTCCCGTCCGGTCGCCGAAGATCACGAACCCGAAGGCATCCTCCTCCTTGGGCAGCCGCACGAGTTCGCGACCGGACTTGCGGGTCGTGTGCAGCCGGTCGTCTGCGGGCGCAGGAGCAGGACTCGTTCCCTGGGCGGTTGCCGCGGCCGCGAGGACGAGGAACAGGCAGTGGGCGAGGAGTTGGGCGAGACGCATGGTGCGGAATCTACGACGCTGGCGCGCCCCGGTCACCCGCACCTACCATGCGGCAGTGGATCTTCACGTCGGCATCTGCGGTGCATCGCGCACGCGCAACGGGCTCGGACCGTTCCTCGCGCGCCACCTGGAGTCTGCCGGGGTGCGCGTGGCCGCCGTCTGCGGCAGGGACGCCGAGCGCGCCCGTGCCGCTGCCGCCCGGCTGGCCACGGACCTCGGCCACGACGTGCGTGCAGCAGCATCGGTCGCGGAACTGTGCAACCTCGGTCTCGATGCACTGGTGATCGCCTCGCCGCCCGAGTCCCATGCCAGTGCCCTGGAGCACGCGCTCGCGGCCCGGCTCCCGACGCTGTGCGAGAAACCGCTGGTGGAGGCCCGCGAGACCGCCCGCGGTCTGGATCTCGTCGACGGCTTCGACCGGGCCGCACTGCTGCTGGTGGAGAACTGCCAGTGGCCGGAGACGCTCCCTGCGCTGCACGAGCTGCACCCGCGGCTGCACGGCACGCGCGCGCGGACGTTGCGCATGCGGCTCTCGCCCTCGCAATCCGGCCGCGGGATGGTCGCGGACAGCCTGTCGCACCTGCTCTCGGTCGCGCAGTCCGTGGGATCGCTGGACGAGGATGCCCGTGCGACGGGGCTGCAGCTGGAACCGCTGGGTGCCGACGGGTTGCGGCTCCGTCTCGCCCTTGCCAGCGCAGGCAGCGCGCTCGACTGCGAACTGGACCTGGTGCCGTGCCCGTCCCAGCCGCGGCCGGCCTGGCTGGAGGTGGACGGCTGCCGCATGGAGCGCGAGATCGGCCCTTCGTACGAGATCCGTTTCCGCGCCGGGGAACGGGTCGTTTGTGCACCGGATCCGATGCGCCAGCTGGTATACCGTTTCGCCTCCCTGCTGAAGCACCCGGTTGATGACGAACGACGCGCCGAGTCCCGCCGCATCCGCCAACGCATCCGCCTCTTCGGCGACGTCGTCTCCCGCTGCGAGGCCTGAGGGTGGGTCGGTTGCGCCGGTCCACGACTTCGCCCGCAAGCTGCAGCAGCCTGCCCTGTGGCCGCACGTGGTGGACTACGTGGCCTGGCAGCAGGCGCGGCGCAAGGCAGCGGACGCGGGCCAGCCCGAGCCTGCCCTGCCCGCACTCGTGCCGCTCTCGGTCAACCTCGACCTGACCACGGCCTGCAACTACGCCTGCGACCACTGCATCGACTGGGACATCCTCAACAGCAAGGTCCGCCACGAGGACGAGGCCCTGCGCGAGTCGATGCGCGCGATGGCTGCGCGCGGCTTGCGCAGCGTCATCCTCATCGGCGGCGGCGAGCCGACGCTCTACCCGGGCTTCCCCGACATGGTGGCGTTCCTCAAGGCCCTCGGCCTGCAGGTGGCGATCGTGTCGAACGGCAGCCGCGGCGACCGGTTGCTGCAGGCGGCGCAGCACATGGGCCGTGGCGACTGGATCCGGTTGTCCCTCGACGCCGGTTCCAACGACGTGTTCCGCCGCATGCACAACCCGTCGAGCAAGACCCTCACGCTCGACGAGATCTGCAGCTGGATCCCTCGCATCCGCGCGGCCCAGCCCGGGCTGACGGTGGGTTTCTCGTTCGTCATCACCTGGTCCGGCGGCAGCCGTGGCGCGGTGAAGGTCATCGAGAACATCCACGAGATGGTGCAGGCTGCCGAGCGCGCCCGTGCCGCGGGCTTCCACTACATCTCGTTCAAGCCGTTCCTCGAGCGCACCGCGGACGGTTCCGAGGTGATGGACCCTGCCCATGCTGCCGACCTCGCGGCCGCCGTGCAGGCGATCCAGCGCAACCTCGCGGCAGCCCGGCAGCTGGAGCGTCCGGACTTCCGGGTGGTGGAGAGCACCAACCTGCGCGTGCTCATGGCCGGCAACTGGCGCGACTACACGCGACAGCCGAAGGTGTGCCACATGCAGGCGCTGCGCCAGGTGGTCACGCCGCTCGGCACCTTCAACTGCCCTGCGCACCGTGGCGTCGAGAAGGCGCGATTGGGAGCGAAGGACGAGTGGGCACGCCCCGAGGCCGCGGCCGCGCGGACGCGCGACATCCTCGACCGCTTCGACGCGAGCGTGGAGTGCCGCGAGGTCACCTGCCTCTACCACGGCGCCAACTGGTGGGTCGAGTCGCTCATCGCTGCCTCGGTCGCTCCCGCCGTCGAGCCGGACGGGCCGCACGGCAGCGACTACTTCCTCTGACCCCGCACGATGTCCTACCCCCAGGTCGTCCGCGTCTACTGCACCTACCAGGACCCTGACCACGAGTCGCCGTGGCAGAACCTGGCCCCGCGGGGCTCCACCGGGTCGGGCGTGGTGATCGGCCCGGGACTCGTCCTCACGGGCGCGCACGTGGTGGCCAACGCCACCTTCGTGCAGGTGCAGAAGATCAGCGACACCGCCAAGGCCTCCGCGCGCATCGAGGCGATCAGCCACGATTGCGACCTCGCACTGCTGCGCGTCGAGGACAAGGCGTTCCTGAAGGGGATCCGTCCGGCGAAGTTGGGCGACCTGCCCGCGCTGCGCGACCAGGTGCAGGTGGTGGGCTACCCGGTGGGCGGCGAGGAGGTGAGCGTCACCGAGGGCGTGGTGTCGCGCATCGAGGTGCAGCGCTACGAGCACTCGCAGCGGCACCTGCTGGCGGTCACGGTGGATGCCGCCATCAACGCCGGCAACAGCGGCGGGCCGGTCTTCGCGCGCGGCCGCGTGGTGGGCATCGCGTTCCAGGCGATGCCCGACGCCGAGAACGTGGGCGAGATGGTGCCTGCGCCCATCATCAGCAACTTCCTCGAGGGCGTGCGCCGCGGCAAGCCGTGCGACGTGCCCGGGCTCGGCACCACCACCCAGAACCTGGAGAACCCGGTGCTGCGGCGGTGGCTCGGCATGGGGTCGCGCGACAGCGGCGTGCTGGTGACCTCGGTGCAGTACGGGTCCACGTTCTGGGGCCACGTGCACAAGGGCGACGTGCTGATGTCCCTCGACGGGCTGCGCATCGCCAACAACGGCACGGTGCGCTACCGCGGCAGGTACCGGTGCCAGCACGACGTGGTGGTGGGCGAGCACTTCGTGGGCGACCGCATCCGTGCGACCGTGCTGCGCGGCGGCAGGAAGCTCGACGTTCAGATGGAGATGCGGCCCATGGTCCACCTGGTGCCGCGGTACCTGTTCGACGAGCCGCCCAGCTGGTTCGTCTTCGGCGGCCTCGTGTTCCAGCAACTCACTGCCGACTACCTGCGCATCTGGGGCGACCACTGGTGGGAGAAGGCGCCCAAGGAGCTCATGACCTTGTTCTTCCTCGGTCTCCGCACCGAGGACCGGCACGAGGTGGTGGTGCTCTCCCACGTGCTGTCGGACGCCGTCAACGTGGGCTACGAGCACCTGTCCCACGACGTGGTGGCCGAGGTCGACGGCGTGATGCCGCGCAACCTGCAGGACTTCGTCGCGCGCGTGGACGCGGCCAAGGGCGAGGTGGTGATCCGCACCGGCAGCGGCGGGCTCGTGGTGATCGACGCTGCCGTTGCGCGTGCCGAGCGTGCCCGCATCCTCGGCCAGTACCGGGTGCCTGCCGACCGCTCGCCGGACCTGGCGGGCCCCAAGCGGTCGCGTACTGCCGTGCGGAAGCCCCGCTGACACCGGGAACTCCGCCCGCGCCCGTCCCGACCGGCTTGCCGTCCGCGGGGTATCCTGTCGGCATGGCGTTGCATGGTCCCGGGTCGGTCGTCGGTCGGTTGCTGTGCGTGCTGGCGGCGTGTGCGCCGCTGGCCGCGCAGTTCGCCCCGCAGGCAGTCCTCGTGCCCACGCGCGACGCGACGCTCTACGAGAGCGCGACGGGTGCGCTCGCCAACGGTGCCGGGCAGCAGCTGTTCGTGGGCGTCAACTCCTCGCCGGCGTTGAAGCGCAGGACGCTGCTCCACTTCGACATCGCAGGCTCGGTGCCGGCCGGCGCACGCATCACCTCGGTCACCCTGCTGATGACCTCCAACCGGTCGAACCAGCCCGTGTCCCTCGGGCTGCAACTGCACCGCGTCGGCGCCAGCTGGACCGAGGGCACCTCGGTCGCGAGTGGTTCGGAGGGCGGCGGTGCGACGGCTGCCGCAGGCGACGCAACCTGGCTACACCGTTCGTATCCGTCGTCGACCTGGGCCACGCCCGGCGGCGACTTCGCTGCCACACCCAGCGCCACGGCAGCGAGTCAGCAGCTCGGTCCGGTCTGGTTCGCGGGCACCAGCCAGTTGGTGGCCGACGTGCAGGACATGCTCGACAACCCGGCGAGCAACCACGGCTGGCTGGTGCGCAGCAACGAACTCGTCGCCGGCGAGACGCGCAGGTTCAGCAGTCGCGAGAACAGTGCGATCAACGAGCGGCCGCTGCTCACCGTCAGCTGGCTCCAGCCCGGGCAGGTGTGGGGCTTCGGGCCGTCGTGCCCATTCGGTCCCGGCATCTCCTCCACCTCGCCGGTCGCGGGCACCAACTGGACGGTGGGCATCTCGCTCGGGACCCCCAACGCACCTGCGGCCCTCGCCATCGGCCTCGGCCCGGGCGTCGGCGGCGCCGAGTTGCTGCCTGCATGCACGCCCGTGCTCGACCCTGCGCTGCCCCTCGCCACGCTTTGGGTGGGCACTCTCGACGGCCTCGGGGGTTTTGCCCAGTCCTACCTGCTGCCGCCACAGCTCAGCGGCGTGCTGTTCACGTTGCAGGGCTGCTCGCTCGACCCGTTCCAGCCGGCCTTCGTCGTGCTCTCACCCGGGCTGCGCGCGTTGGTGCAGTGAACCGCGGCTGCCGCGCGCTCACTTCGCGCGGACGCCTCACTTCGCGCGGACGCCTCACTTCGCGCGGACGAACGTGCCGTGGTCGCGGTCCTTCACCACGCCCGGGAACTGGAGCACCTTGTTGTGCATGGCCACGTACACGCCTGCGGGCAGCACCTGCACGGCCAGTAGCGCCTCGGTGAGGTTCTGCGAGGCATCGGTGTTGCGCATCACGTAGGGGCGCATCGCGCCGGTGAGCACGATGGGCACGCGCGGCGTCCCCAGCAGTTGGCAGATCCGCTCGCCGGTGATGGCGAGTCGGTCGGTGCCGTGCACGACGACCACGCCATCGTGGCCCTCCGCCATCGACCCCGCCGTGCGGGCGATCAGGTCGTGGTCCGCCGGCGTCATCTCCAGGCTGTCCTTGTTCATGAGCGGGATGCGCACGATCTGCACGCCGTCGAGCTGCAGGGTCGCGAGCACCACGTCGAGCACCGAGGTGCGGTTGTCGAGGACGCCCTTGAGCTCGTCGTAGGTCTTCTCGATCGTGCCGCCGGTGGAGATGAGCGCGATGCGCTTCGGGCCCTCGTTCATGGGTGGCCGGATCATGGCTCCCTCTGCGGGGTTTGGGAAGCGCGGCGCCGCCGAGGTTTCGTTTCGCACGGAGCCGCCCCGGTGCCAACATGTGGGAGTCCCCATCCCACCGCAGCCATGCGTCATCGTCCCCTCGGCAAGTCCGGCCTCAAGGTCAGCGTCCTCGGTCTCGGTTCGTGGACCACGTTCGGCGGGTCCGTGGACATGCGCGGCGCCCGTGCGCTCGTGCACCATGCCTTTGAGCGCGGCATCAACTTCTTCGACACCGCGGACGTGTACCTCAACGGGGCCGGCGAACAGGCACTGGGCGCGGCGATCGCGGACCTGCCACGGCACCGCCTGGTGGTCGCCTCGAAGTGCTTCTTCCCGATGAGCGACGACGTCAACGACCGCGGGCTGTCGCGCAAGCACGTGCACGAGTCGGTCGACATGAGCCTCCGGCGTCTCGGCACCGACTATCTCGACCTGTACCAGTGCCACCGGTTCGACCCGGACACCCCGGTGTACGAGACCGCAGCAGCCATGGACGACCTCGTCCGGCGCGGCAAGGTCCTCTATTGGGGCGTCTCGATGTGGTCCGCGGAACGCATCACCGAGGTGGTGGAGCTGTGCCGCCGCGAGCGCATGCACGCACCGGTCTCCAACCAGCCGCTCTACAACCTCTACGAGCGCGACATCGAGGCAGCAGTGGTCCCGGCGAGCGAGCGCGCGGGCGTGGGGCAGGTGGTCTACTCCCCGCTCGCACAAGGAGTGTTGAGTGGCAAGTACGGACCAGCAGGCACTGCACCCGAGGGCACGCGCGCTGCCGACCCCAGGTTCGGCCGGTTCGTCGAGCGCTTCCTGACGCCCGAGCGGCGAGCCATGGCAATGCGCTATGTCGAGTGGGCGCGCGCCTCGGGCCGCGACCCGCTGGTGACCGCGCTCGCCTTCTGCCTGCGGGTTCCCAACGTGGCGAGCGCCATCGTCGGTGCGCGCAGCACCGAGCAGCTCGACGCGCTGCTGCCCGCGGGGGACGTGGAGCTGGACGCTGCTGCCGTGGCCGACCTGGAACGGATGTTCCCCGCGTGATCCCCCGCGTGCTCACGCCGGACCTGCAGGTGCTCCAACAGGTCTTCGACCGCAAGTACGGGCCGCTCGACCAGTGCGGCTGGGGGCCGCGCATGCGCCATGCGCAGGGGCACTTCTCGCCCGACGACTGGTACGAGGCACTCATGGCCCAGCTCGTGCGCCCGGGCGTGCGCTGGCTCGACGTGGGGTGCGGCCGCGAGCTGTTCCCCAGCAACCGGGAACTGGCGCGCATCCTCTCCGCGCGGTGCGAGCACCTCACCGGGCTCGACCCCGACCCCACGCTTGCCGAGAACCCCTACGTGCACGAGCGCGTGGCCGCACCCATGGACCAGTGGGACGGCCAGGGCCGCTTCGACCTCGTCAGCCTGCGGATGGTGGCAGAGCACGTGACCGACCCGGCTGCGGTGGTCGCGGCCGTCGACCGTGCCCTTGCGCCCGGTGGCGTGGCCGTCGTCTACACGGTGTTCGGGTGGTCGCCTGCGCCGCTCGTGACCCGCCTCGTGCCCATGGGCCTGCGGCACCGGCTCAAGCGCTGGCTGTGGGGCACCGAGGAGAAGGACACCTTCCCGACGACGTTCCGCATGAACACGCGCGGCCGCCTGCGCACGCTGTTCGCGCGCCACGGCATGCGGGAAGAGCGCTTCCTCCGGCTCGACGACTGCCGCACGTTCGCCCGCTTCCGGGTCCTGTTGGCCCTGGAACTTGTCCTCCTGCGGGCTTGTGCACTGGTCCGCATGCCGTATCCAGAGCACTGCCTGCTGGGGGTATACCGGAAGCCGTGAAGTTCCAGGACTACTACGAAGTGCTGGGCGTCGACCGCAACGCGACGCCGGATGCCATCAAGCGCGCGTACCGCAAGCTCGCGCTCGAGTGGCACCCCGACCGCCACCCGCCCGAGAAGCGCAAGCAGGCGGAGGAGAAGTTCAAGCTGGTCAGCGAGGCCAACGAGGTCCTGTCGGACCCCGAGAAGCGCAAGCGGTACGACGCGCTGGGGCAGAACTACCGCCACGGTCAGGACTTCGACCCCCGGTCCGGCGGCGGTTACACCCACGTGAGCCCGGAGGACTTCGCGCGCATGTTCGGCGGCGCGGGGGGCATGGGCGGCGGCGGGTTCTCGGACTTCTTCTCCTCCATGTTCGGCGACATGTTCTCTCGCGACGGCGGGTTCGAGCCCGGTGGCGCAGGACCCCGCCGCGGGGGCGCGGGTTTCGCGGAGCGCGGCCAGGACATCGAGGCAGAACTCGACCTCAAGGTGGGTGACGCCCTGCTGGGCGGGAAGCGCAACTTCCAGCTGCAGATCGGCGTGCCCTGTGAGGTGTGTGGCGGCGAGGGTCGTCTGCGAGGTCGGCATGCCTGTGCGGCGTGCGGCGGGCTCGGCAAGCGCACCAGCAGCAAGTCGATCGACCTGTCGATCCCCAAGGAGGTCTACGACGGCCAGGTGCTGCGGCTGCGCGGGCTCGGCGAGGCTGGCCACGGTGCAGGTCCGGGCGACCTGCTGCTGCAGGTGAAGCTCGTGCCCGACGACACCTTCCGCATGCGCGGCGACGACGTGGAGGCCGACGTGGTGCTCGCACCGTGGGAGGCCGTGCAGGGCACGGCCATCGAGGTGCAGGTGCCCGGCGGAACAGCGCGGGTCAACGTGCCGACAGGTTCCAAGGCGGGCAGCCGGTTGCGGTTGCGCGGCCAGGGCATTGCGCGCCGCGAGGGCGGCCGCGGCGACCTGCACCTCGTGGTGCGCCTCGCGTTGCCCGAGCTGCTCAGCGAGGAGCAGCGCGAGCTGCTGCGCAGGATGGCAGGCGACACGCCCAAGGTGATGGGCGGGGCACGCAAGGGCTGAGCGTCACTTGCGCCCGTTCGGGTGGCACTGGTAGCAGGCGGGCGACGACCAGACGTAGCCCTTCTCCCCCTCGTGCTGCTTTGCCATCGCCGACTGCGAGTGGTCGTGGCAGTGGGTGCAGGAGAACTGCTGGTAGTTGCCCGTGGTGTGGCACTCCGTGCAGCTGCGCGCATGCGGTCCCGTGATCGGGAAGTCGTGGTTGGGGAAGGAGGCCGGTCGCCAGCCGCTGGTGCGGTGGCACTGCGCGCAGTCCGTGCCGATGCCCGAGGCCGCGTGGTTGGGGTTGGCCGTGGCGTTGTAGTCGTCGAGGTGGCAGCTCGCGCACTGGGTCGACAGCCCGGTGTAGACACCCGGCGTCGTGTGGCACTCCTTGCAACCTACGCCCGCATGGCCGCCGCTGAGCGGGAAGCTCGCCGGGTGCGCGAACGAGGCAGGGGTCCAGCCGAAGGTGCGGTGGCACTGCTGGCAGTCGCTCGTGATGTTGGCGTGGAAGCCGGTGGTGGGTGCACGCGCCAGGTCGTCGCGGTGGCACGCCGCACACTCGGTGGTCGCGCCGGCGAAGTTGCCCAGCTGGGCGCCTGGGTGGCAGCGGTAGCAGGCAGCTGCCGCGTGCGCACCCG
>JBEGVB010000159.1:0-8209 GCA_041178545.1 Planctomycetota bacterium | reverse complement strand
GCCTCGGCGCTGGCCGCGGGCTGCACCGTGGTCGTGAAGGCCCATCCTGCACACCCCGGGACGAGCGAACTGGTGGCACGTGCCGTGCACGCTGCCGTGCTGCGCTGTGGCGTGCCGGCAGGCGTGTTCTCGATGGTGCACGGGCGCTCGAACGAGGTCGGCGCCGCGCTGGTGCGCCACCCGGCCATCGCTGCAGTGGGGTTCACCGGCTCGTACGCAGGCGGGCGTGCCCTGTTCGACATCGCCTCGCAACGACCGCAGCCGGTGCCGGTCTACGCGGAGATGGGCTCGGTCAACCCGGTGTTCGTACTGCCCGGTGCGGCAGCTGTGCGCGGCGCTGCGGTCGCAGAGAAGCTTGCTGCCTCGGCGATGCTCGGCGTCGGCCAGTTCTGCACCAGCCCCGGTGTCGTCGTGCTGCCCGCGGACGAGAGCGGCGGTGCGATGGCCCGCGACCTCGTCGCAAGGATCGCCGCTGCCGAACAAGGCACCATGGTGCACTGCTCCATCGCCCAGTCGCACGCGCGGCAGCTCGCCGCCGCACGCGCGGTCGAGGGCGTGCAGGTGCTGGCCGAGGCCCGCTCACCCGGGACCGCAGCCGGTGCCGGTGCCACGGTCCTGGGCTGTTCCCTGACGACATGGCTTGGCAACGAGGCCGTGCGGCACGAGATCTTCGGCCCTGCCACCGTCGTGCTGCACTGTGCATCTGCCGAGGAGTACGCTGCGGTGGCGCGCAGCCTCGACGGCCAGCTCACGGCCACCGTGCACGCGGAGCCGTCGGACGAAGCCGTGGCCGCTGCACTGATGGCCGTGTTGGTCCACCGGGCAGGCCGGTTGGTCTGGAACGGCGTGCCGACCGGTGTGGAGGTCACCCATGCCATGCAGCACGGTGGGCCCTGGCCTGCGTCCAGCGACCCGCGCAGCACGTCCGTCGGGTCTGCGGCCCTCTCGCGCTGGGTGCGGCCGGTTGCCTGGCAGGACGTCCCTGCTGCGCTGCTGCCCGAGGAACTGCGCGACGGCAACCCACGCGGCATCTGGCGGCTCGTCGAGGGCCGGCTCACCCGAGACTGAGTGCGGCTGGCCCTGACTGGGCTTGATCCACCGGGGCGGGCGCGGCGTGGCCCGCCGGTCGGTTCACTTGGCGCCGGTGCGCGTCTCGGGCCCGAAGCCGATCTTCAGCACGTCGCGGTACTCGGCGACGTCGCGGATGTCGACACCTGCCTTCTTGAGCACTTGCCGCACGGCCTCCTGCA
This sequence comes from Planctomycetota bacterium, assembly GCA_041178545.1. Classification (GTDB taxonomy): domain Bacteria; phylum Planctomycetota; class UBA1135; order UBA1135; family UBA2386; genus JBEATZ01. Next base: position 6,959 of record JBEGVB010000159.1, on the reverse strand, counting down.
GCTGCGCGTCCTCCTGCAGGTCGCCCAGCGCACGGTTGCCCGGGTAGACCTTGCTGCGCAGGTCCGCCACCTGGTCGCGGACCTCGTAGCGGAGCCACTTGCGGACGTCGTCCTTGGTGAGCTTCGTGTCGAGGCTCGCGTAGAACGCGTCGAACTCGGGGTAGCGGCTCGTATCGCCCTTGTCGCCCTCGGCCAGCTCCAGGAAGAGCTCCTTGTGGGTGGGCATGTGCTTCTTCACGTAGTCGCGGAACACGTTCTTCTTCAGCAGTGCGAAGACGGCCGCGTTCTTCCAGGCGTCCTCGGGCTTGTTGTCGAGCACGTCGAGCTGGACGTCCGGGACGACACCCCAGTTGGGGTCGACGATGCGGCCCTCCTTGTCGAACTCCTTGTGCGGGCAGTGGCCGCTGGGCAGGTAGTAGCGTGCCACGGTGAGCTTGATGTGGGCACCGACGTCGAACTTCTTGTTCTCGTTCTGGTCGGTGAAGGGCTCGCCCTCCTCCCACGAACCGCTCTGGTTGAGGTCCTCGAACGGCTCGCCGGGCATGCTGTCGAGGGGCATCATGTTCTGGACGCTGCCCTTGCCGTAGGTGCGCTCGCCGACGACCACGGCGCGGCTGTGGTCCTTGAGGGCACCTGCGAGGATCTCCGAGGCCGATGCGGAGAAGTTGTTGGTCAGCACGGCCATGGGCATGTCGGGGAGCGTCGCACGGTCGCGCGTGGAGTAGTTGCGACGGTCCTCCGTGGGGCCTTGCGTGTAGACCACCAGCTTGCGGCCGGCGACGAACTTCTCCACCACGTCGCGTGCCTGGGCGAGGTAGCCGCCCGTGTTGTTGCGCACGTCGAGGACGAGGGCGCGGGCGCCCCTGTCCGTTGCCTCCCGCAGGGCCTTGTCGAGTTCGTCGTTGGTGTTCGCGCTGAAGTTGATCAGCTCGACGTAGGCGACGTTGCCGGGCAGCATCGTCCAGTTGACCGAGGGCACCTGGATCTGCTGGCGCACCACCGAGACCTCCTGTGGCTCGGTCCAGCCGGGTCGGAACACCTTGAGGACCACGGTCGAGTCCGGGCGCCCCTTGAGGCGCGTGATGATCTCCTCGGACGTGTGGCCGGCGGTCTCCCAGCCGTCCACCTCGAGGATCTTGTCGCCCGAGAGCAGGCCCATGCGGTGTGCGGGTCCCGAGTAGATCGGGCGCACGATCGAGAAGTCGCCGTCCTGGTCGAAGTTGACGAAGGCGCCGATGCCCCCGTACTCGCGGTTCAGGTCGAAGAAGAAGCGGGAGAACTCCTCGCTGGTGAAGAAGGTCGAGTGCGGGTCGAGCCCGCTGAGCATCCCCTTCGCGGCGAACTCGACGAGCTCCTCGTCACTGATGTCGCTGCCACGGATGTGGCTCAGCTTGACGCGCTGGCGCAGCTCGTCCAGCATGCGGTACTGGCTCGCGTCTGCGGGACTGGGAGCCGACTTGCCGTCTTTCTGGGCGGCAAGCTTGGACAGCGCCTGCTCGAACGATCGGCGCTCCTCCTCGCGCTTGAGGTAGAGGTTTGCGCGGCGGCCCGACTCGGTCGGGTCGTTGCGGATCTCACGGAGGATCTCGAAGGCACGGCCCGAGGCGGTGTTGATCTCGGCGAGCGCGAGGGCGCCGCGCACCTGCAGCTCGCGGTCCGTCGAGCCGAGGAACGCAGTGAGGGTGTCCTTGGCGGTCCCGCGCTGCTCGTTGGTGCCGACGCGCCAGAGCGCCTGGGCAGCCTCGGTCCGCACCTCGGGGGGCACCAGTTCGTCCTTGGTGCACTGCTCGACCAGCTTCTGCACGTCCGGCAGCACGCGGCGGTTGTAGAGCCGCAGGTCGCCGAGCACCGCCATGGCGGCGGCGCGCACTGCCACGTCGTCGCCCTTGGCGAGCGGTGCGACCAGGTCGTGGACGTCCTTGCCGTAGGTCGAGTCGTCGCGCAGGTCCGTGAGCGCCACGGCAGCGGCAAGCCGCCCCTTGGGGCCGGTGTTGGCGGCGGCGGCCACCAGCATGTCGCGCAGCGGGTCGGTGTTGGACTCGGTCGCGAGGGCTGCTGCCTGGTAGCCCAGTGCGAATGCGTCCGCGATCGAGCCTGCGTCGGCCTTGGCGAGGAGGGTCGCCACCTTGACCGCCGGGTCCTGGGCCACCGCGGCGGGGGCACCAAGGCACAGGGTCAGCAGGAACAGCGCGGACTTACGGACGTGGAGTGCTGGCATGCAGTTGCTGCGTCGGGGACGCAGGATGAAGTTCGGCCGGTGCAACGAACGAGATGAAGGAACCTTCCACGGGACCGGCCCGACGGGCGTTTGCCGTGCAGGAGTTCCCTGCCACTGCACGTTCATACGCCATCGCCGTCCGCGGCGCATCCCCGGATCCGGCCTCGGTTGTGGCCTTGGGATCGTCTCGACCGGCCACTATGGTGCCCGCCATGCCGGCCCGTCGTGCGTCCCACAGGAAGAGCACCCCGTCCCTGAGCCACGTGGACGCACGGGGCAGGGCGCGCATGGTGGACGTCTCGGCCAAGGCTTCGACCGTGCGGGTCGCACGGGCAGAGGCGCGGCTGCAGCTCACGCCGGACGTCTGTGACCGCATCCTCCGCGGCAAGCTCCCCAAGGGCGATGCGGTCGCGGTGGCGCGCGTTGCGGGGATCCAGGCCGCCAAGGAGACCGCGCGCCTGGTCCCGCTGTGCCACCCGATCGCCCTGAGCGGGGTCACGGTCGACGTGGAGCGGGCGGGGGCCAGCGTCCTGCGCGTGGTGGCCGAGGCGCGCACCACGGGACCCACGGGGGTCGAGATGGAGGCGATGACCGCTGCGGCTGTTGCCGCCCTGACCCTCTACGACATGGCCAAGGCGCTCTGCCGGGGCGGTGAGATCCAGCGCGTCCGGCTGCTCCACAAGTCGGGTGGCGCCTCCGGGACCTGGGAACGCAAGGCCTGAGCACGCGGATCGTTGGTGCCCATGGCGTCGGGATCTGGAATCTGGGTCCCCGACCGGGTTCCATTCCCGCCTCTCGTCACGACCCCAACCAACCCATGGCAAAGAAGCCCAAGAAGCAGGCCCCGAAGCCCGCCAAGTCCTCCCGCACCCCAGCCGCCGGCTCCAAGGTCGACGGCAAGGTCGCCCAGCTGCAGCAGTTGATCGACATGATGGTCCAGCACGGGGTGGTGGAGGTGGAGATGGAGGAGGCAGGCGCCAAGGTGCGCGTTCGGCTCAAGGGGGACGCCCCGGCCGTTGCCTTTGCCGCCCCCCAGGCCCTGGCCATGCCCGCGGCCCCGGCGGCAGCAGCCCCTGCCGCGGCGGGTGCCGCAGCCGCTGCCGAGCCTGCCAAGCCCGCCGGCGAGGTCTTCAAGTCGCCGATGCTCGGCACCTTCTACAAGGCCCCGTCCCCGGACGCCGAACCGTTCGCCAAGGCCGGCGACCGCATGAAGCCGGACTCCACGGTCTGCATCATCGAGGCCATGAAGGTGATGAACGAGATCAAGGCCGAGAAGTCCTTCGAGATCCTCGAGGTCCTCGTCGAGAACGGCGCCCCGGTCGAGTACGGCCAACCTCTCTTCCTGATCCGGTCCTGACGTGTTCAGTCGCATCCTCATTGCCAACCGCGGCGAGATCGCGCTGCGGATCCTGCGAGCCTGCAAGGACCTTGGGATCGAGACGGTTGCCGTCTACTCCGAGGCCGACAAGGACTCCCTCCACCTCCGGTTCGCGGACCAGACCATCTGCATCGGTCCGGCCCCGAGCACCGAGAGCTACCTGAACATCCCGCGGATCATCGCCGCTGCCGAGATCGGCGACGTCGATGCGATCCACCCAGGCTACGGCTTCCTCTCCGAGAAGGAGCACTTCGCCGAGGTCTGCCAGAGTTGCAACATCAAGTTCATCGGCCCGTCGCCCGAGGCGATCGCTCTGGTGGGCGACAAGGTTGCGGCGAAGAAGCTGGCCAAGGAGACCGGTGTCCCCACGGTGCCGGGGTCGGACGGCCCGGTCGAGAGCGAGGAGGACGCCAAGGCGGTTGCCCGCCGCATCGGCTTCCCCGTGCTCGTCAAGGCGGCTGCAGGCGGTGGCGGTCGCGGCATGCGCGTGGCGCACAACGAGCCGAGCCTGATCACCGGGTACCACTCCGCCCGCAGTGAGGCGGAGAAGGCCTTCAACGACTCGACGGTCTACATCGAGAAGTACGTCGAGAAGCCGCGCCACGTCGAGATCCAGATCATCGGCGACACCTACGGCAACATCGTCCACCTCGGCGAGCGCGACTGCTCGCTGCAGCGTCGGCACCAGAAGCTGGTCGAGGAGAGCCCGTGCCCGGTGCTCGACCCGGCGACCCGCCAGGCGATGGGCGAGGCCGCTGTCCGTCTCGCGCGGGCGGCAGGCTACTACTCGGCGGGCACCGTCGAGTTCCTGCTCGACAAGGACAAGAACTTCTACTTCATCGAGGTGAACTCCCGCATCCAGGTGGAGCACCCGGTGACCGAGATGGTCACGGGCGTGGACCTGATCCGCGAGATGATCCTCGTCGCCGCCGGCGAACGGCTGTCGTTCACCCAGGAGGACGTCCGCATGCAGGGACACTCCATGGAGTTCCGCATCAACGCGGAGGATCCGGACCAAGGCTTCAAGCCCTCGCCAGGCACGATCCACACCTTCCTCGCGCCTGCGGGGCCCGGTGTCCGGTGGGACAGCCACGTCTACCAGGGCTACACCGTGCCGCCGCACTACGACTCGATGGTGGGCAAGCTCATCATCCACCGGCCCACGCGCAAGCTGGCCATCGAGGCCGCGCGCCGTGCCCTGCAGGAACTCACCATGGACGGCATCACCACGACGTCCGGACTGTTCCAGCGCATCCTCGACCACTCGGACTTCGCCTCGGGCGACATCGACACCGGCTTCATCGACCGCTACTTCACCCCCCGGTGATCGTGAGCTTGGTGCCGCAGACGCTGCGTTTGGGACACTGACTCTTTGGCGTGGGTGCAGCGTCTGGCATGATGCGGCGATGATCGGTTGCCGTTCGTGGTCGGCTGCCGCCGCCACCTTGGCGGTGCTGGCCCTCTTGGCGCAGGGCGGAGTCCTCGCGCAGACCCAGACCCAGGACCCGCAGGGCACGGCGCCTCGCTCGACGATGTGGCCCGGCTACTTCGGGCCGACCTCCGGCGGTGTCGCGAACGACGTCGAGGCTGCCAACCGCCGCACCTTCAGCCAGCCCAATGCGGGCATCAGTCCCTTCACGGGGTTCCCGACCTTCCCGTCCGGCGTGAGCCCGAGTGCCGCGTTCCAGCCACCGCCGAACTGGAACACCGCCCCCGAGGTGAAGTCCATGCCGCCGGCACAGGTGCCGACCGCTCCTGACTGGCCCACGTGGTTGCGCATCCGCGAACAGCGCACCCTCGCCTACGAGCCAGGGGTTGCCGTGCTGGTGCGCCAGCAAGACCGTGTGTGGTTCCGCACGCCCGACGAGCCGGCGTTCGTCCCGCTCTACTTCTTCGACAAGATCCGGGAGGTCCGTGCTGGCACCGAGGTCCAGGTCCGTCAGTCTGGCGAGTTCGTCATGCTGCTCCACGGCGGCAGCCGCATCGTCGCGCTCGGGGCCGTGGACCTGAAGGTCGCCGAGTTGACCGACACGCTCGTGGCGGTCGAACTGCGCAACTTCACGGAGCTTCGGCTGCGCTGCATCGAGCGCGAGCACCGCTTCACCCTGCCCGACGGCTCGCTGCTGGTCGTGCCGCCGCAGGCTGCGGACGCGGTCGGTGTCGACCTCCAACTGCAGCGTGTCGACGTGCCTGAGCCCAGTGCGGGACGTGCCACCCTCACCCACGAGAGTGGGCGGAATGTCCAGTTGCAGATGCCACACGGCACCGTCGACCTTTCCCCGGGGACCCGGTGCACGGTGTTCTTCGCACCGTCCCCGGGAACGGCCCAGACCGCCTTGGCATCGCAGGGAGTGGGCGAGGAACGCAGCGGTTCTGCGCGGAGGTTCCGTGCCGGACCGAGCGGTGGCGTGGTCCGGTTCTCGGGTTCCTCCTTCCAGCTCCCCAGTGGTGCTACCCTTGTGGTCGACCCCCTGCTCGGGGAGCTGGAACGCGCCGTCGAGCCTGCCGCATCCCCGAGCCAACCGAAGAAGCAGCCATGACCGAGCAGAAGCGTGCCCTCATCACCGGCGGAGCCGGGTTCATCGGTTCCCACCTCTGCGAGCGGTTGCTCGCCGACGGCGTGGCGGTGATCGCCATGGACAACCTGCTCACGGGAGACCTGTCCAACATCGAGCACCTGTTGGGCCGCAAGGACTTCGTCTTCGCGCACCAGGACGTCACCAACTTCATCCACGTCCCGGGCCGCCTCGACTACGTGCTGCACTTCGCCTCGCCGGCGAGCCCCATCGACTACCTGGAACTGCCGATCCAGACGCTCAAGGTGGGTGCGCTGGGCACGCACAAGGCGCTGGGCGTCGCCAAGGCCAAGGGCGCTCGCTTCCTGCTGGCGTCGACCAGCGAGGTGTACGGCGACCCGCTCGTGCACCCGCAGCGCGAGGACTACTGGGGCAACGTGAACCCGGTCGGTCCGCGCGGCGTGTACGACGAGGCCAAGCGCTTCGCCGAGGCGATGACGATGGCGTACCACCGCACGCACGGTGTGCAGACGCGCATCGTGCGCATCTTCAACACCTACGGCCCGCGCATGCGGCTCAACGACGGGCGCGTGCTGCCTGCGTTCATGAGCCAGGCGCTGCGCGGCGAGCCGCTCACGGTGTTCGGCGACGGCAAGCAGACGCGCAGCTTCTGCTACGTGGACGACCTCGTGGAGGGCATCCTGCGGTTGTTGCGCAGCGACGAGGTGGAGCCGACCAACATCGGCAACCCGCGCGAGATGACGATGCTGGAGTTCGCGGAGGCGGTGAAGGCTGCGACGGGCAGCAGTGCCCCGCTCACCTTCAAGCCGCTGCCGCAGGACGACCC
>JBEGVB010000158.1:0-5493 GCA_041178545.1 Planctomycetota bacterium | reverse complement strand
CTGGCTGCACCACGGAGCCGAGGAGGACGAAGGACGGCGCGATGCTCGTGACCGACAACGGCAACCACATCCTCGACTGCCGCTACGCAGGCATCGTCGACCCTGCCGGCCTGCACACGGCACTCGCGGAGATCCCTGGCGTGGTGGAGAGCGGCTTGTTCATCGCCATGGCAGGCCGCGTGTTCGTGGGCAACGCCTCTGGCGGCGTGCGCATGATCCCATGAGCTTCGTCCTGCACCTGGTGCGCCATGGCGTGGCCGAGGACCCGCGCATCGGCCAGTCCGATGCCGAGCGCGCGCTCACACCCGAGGGCATCGAGAAGCTGCAGCGCGCCTCCTCGTCGTGGCGCCGCGCCATCGCCAGGGTGGAGCGCATCGTGTCGAGCCCGTTGCGCCGTGCGCAGGAGACCGCGCGCATCCTGGCCGTGGCGCTGGAGCACAAGGAGCCCGTCGAGGTCAACCCATGCCTCGTGCCCGAGGCCGAGCCCGAGCTCGCGCTCGAACTCGTGCACGAACTGCGTGCTGCGGGCTGCCGCTCGGTGGCATTCGTCGGCCACGAGCCGCACATGGGCCGCCTGCTGGGCCTGCTCCTCACCGGCAACCCGCGCGTGGCACTGCCGTTCAAGAAGGGCATGGTGGCCGCCGTCGAGTTGCCGCACTCCGCCAGCATGCTGGGCCAGCTGCGCTGGTGCCTCAGCACGCGTGCGGCAGCCGACCTGCGCTGAAGCGACTCACCGGTTGGTCTTGGTCTGGCCCTGCTTCGGCTGGGGTTCCGGCTTCGGCACGGTGCGCGGCATGAGGACGAGGCCCTCGAGGCCCCCTGCGGGCACGACCACCTCACCGGGGTGCTCCAGTTCCGCGGAGCTGTCGGCCGGACGCACCGTCACCCGGTAGCGACCTGGCAGGACGTCGGGCATCTCGAACGTGTCGGAGTTGGTCCCGGTCATGAAGGTGCCCAGTCCCTCGAGACCGGATGCCATGTCCAGCGACGTGAAGGTCAGGACATCCCAGCTGTCCTCCCCGCGCGCGATCGAGCCCCACTCGATGCGACCCTTGACGGTGGTGGTGGCCTCCATGCGCAGCACCAGACCGGTGCGGCTGGAGCGCGGCAGCAACTCGAGGTCCTGCAGCACGGCGCGGCCTCCCACCTCGCCGCGGGCGCGTGCGATGAGGTTCCAGCGGCCCACGGGCATGTGCTCCATCCGGAAGACACCCTTTGCGTCGGTCACCACCCGCTGGGTCTGACGCACGTCGGCACGCACGGGCACGCTGCCGGCTTTGATGGGAACGACCAACGCGTTCACCGAGGCACCGGGAGCGGGGCTCCCGTCGGGCATCAGCACCGTGCCCTCCACGGTTGCAGTCTCCGCCTCGATGCGCAGGTTGAGCAGGTCGCCTGCCTTGAGCTCGAGGTTCTCGCCCCAGACCGCAGGCGGACGGTCACCCATCACCGCTGCAGACAGCTGCAGCTCCACGGTGCCGCGACCGGCAGGGAGTGCGTCGAAACTGAAGGAGCCGTCCTCGGCCACTCGCACACCGCGGCGTGCGGAACCAAAGCGTGCCGACACCATGCACTCGGTCGCCGGCATGCCGTTGATGGTGGCAATGCCCGCGATGCGGCCGCTGGGCCCGGTCACGGCGTTGGCATCGGTTTCCATCTGGACCTGCGCCACGCCGCCCGCAGGCACCTGCGCGCGCTCGGACGGCAGGCTGTTGTTGAGCATCTCGTTCTGCACGAAGCGGAAGAGCGAGCCGCCCGACTGCACCAGCTCGAAGGACCGCACCACCTGCAGCGTGTACATGCGGGGCTGCAGACCGCGGATCGCAAACTTCCCCTCGGCATCAGGCACGTGGAACGTGGGCATGTCCTCCACGTCGGCACCGCCGCGACCGTTGCCGAAGCACAGCACGGTGAATGCGCCTTGCTGCGGCGGCCTGCCTGCCGTCGTGAGCACGCCTTCGATCGAGCCCGTGGCCTCGAACCGCACGGCAAACTCCTCGGTGCCCTCGACCTTGGTGCCAGCAGCACTGCCGTAGCGCGGGTGGCTGCCGCTCACGCGGATGTCGCTCCCGCCCATCTTGGTGATGCGGAGGCGCCCTTGCGCGTCGGTGCGGCCGCAGCCCAGCGGCATGTTGGTCATGCGGTCCGAACCCGCGTCCTGCGCGAAGACCGTCACGTTCCGCAGCGGCTTGCCCGCGGGGTCGAAGGCCGTCACGCTCCAGGAACGAGCGGACGCCAGTTGGACCTCCACGCGCGTGTCGCCCTGCACTTCGGCCTCGACCCACTTCACTGCCGTACCGGGTGCCTGCACCAGCAAGCCGAGCTTGCCCTGCGCCACGCGCTCCAGCACGCGGCTGCCGTCGTCCTGCCGCACGAGCTCCTTGCCCACGTCGACGGCCTTGGCGAAGCCGAGCAACGCCATCTCGCGCACGCCGTCGTTGCCGTTGCCGCGGAGCATGCGCACCTGCAACTCGGCAGGCGGCTTGCCGTCGGGACCGAGCACAGCAAGGGTGAGGCGGTGTTGCGCCGGCAGCGTCACCTCCACGTCGTTGTTGACCGACTGCGGCTCGGCGATCGTCCACGGGTCCTTGGCGCTGCGGCGTGCAGCCGCCGTCACCTTGCCCTTGGGGAACCCCGTCGTCGACACCTGGCCATTGGCGTCGGTGACGCCGATCGGACTACCCGGGTCGACCGGTGCCACGAGCGTGGTGGGGCCTGCCACCACCTCGGCGCCTGCCACCGGCTTGCCTGCCGTGTCGCGCACGACCACGAACAACTCCTCGCCCGCGCGCATGCGCACCTGGCCGATGTCGCGCTCCTCGCCACCCTTGACCGTCACGTTGCCGCGCAGGTCGGCGAGCACGCGCGGGTGCACGGTCACGAGCGTGTTGTTGCCAGGGGTGAGACCCGTGAGCCGGAACCTGCCGTCCGGCCCGCTGCGCGTGGTGGGCACGGGCAGGTCCTCGAAGGCGCGCTCGACCCACGGCGGCATCGACATCACCATCCCGCCGGTCCCGCGGCCCTCCTGCCGCACGATCACGTGGCCCTTGGGGTCGATGCGCTCGAACGGGAACACGCCGAGCAGCGTGGCAGGCAGGTCGATGGCGCGGATCCATGCATCGGCGAGTGGTGCACCCTCCTCGTCCACCACCACGCCCGTCACCACGCCGAGGTCGGCGAGCACGACGTCGCCGAGGTCGACGACCTCGCCGGGACCCGGCACCTGCTGGAGCATGCGCCAGCCCGGGGCATCGGTGCCGATGCCCGCCTGCAGCAGGAACACCGCACGCGGGAACACGCCCTCGATGCGGAAGCGTCCGTCACTGCCGGTCTGTGCCGCACCGGCCACGTAGGTCGGCTCGAATGCAACCGGATCCATCAGGTCCATGGACGGCTTGAGGATCTCGTCGACGGCAAGGCGCACGAGCCGCACCCCGCAGTCGGCCACGGGCGTGCCCTTCGCATCCACCACCCTGCCGACGTAACCGGCGAGTGCCGCCGCGATCTCGGGATCGTCCTCGCCGCGGCTCGCGGCGCGCGCACTCACCGCGGTGCGCTGCGGTTCCTGCACCCCCACGGCACCGACCTCCCCGGCCACTGCCACCGGGGCGCCTGCCGGTGCGGCCACCGGCGCCGCTGCAGGCCCGATCGGAACCTCGACCGGGCTGCTGGAGAACCAGAACACGGCGAGCACGAGGACCGCGAGGGCAAGGAGGCCGGCGAGGAGGTGGAAGGAGCGGGGCATGGGGGTACGCGGGGGGCGGAATCCTACGTGGCCGCGCTGTGGAGCGTTCCGTCGACATGCTTCGGGGACTGGATGGATTTCCCGGGGTTTTCCTTGTTGCAACAACCTTTGTTGGCCCATACTTCGCGCATGTCCAGGTTGCAGCGAGAACTCCGGCAGGCAAGGCCCTTCGCCTCGCCCATGATGGAGGCCTACCTCAACCTGCAGCGCACGGCCGACCACCTCCGCACCGAGGAACTGCGCATCCTGCGCCCGCTCGGCCTCACCCCCCAGCAGTACAACGTGCTGCGCATCCTGCGCGGCGCGGGCACCGACGGCCTGCCGAGCGCGGAGATCGGCGTGCGCATGGTCACGCGGGTGCCCGACGTGACCCGCCTCGTCGACCGCCTGGAGTCAGCAGGCCTCGTGGAGCGCACCCGCTCCGAGAGCGACCGCCGCGTGGTGCTCGTGCGCATCGGCAAGAAGGGACTCGAGCTGCTGGCCGGCATCGACGAACCCATGAAGCGCATGCCCGACAAGCTCATGGGCGGCCTCGGCGCAGCCGAGTTGCGCAAGCTCAACGACCTCCTCGTGCGCCTCCGTGGCGCGCAGGACTGACCTGGACCTCGAGAACACCTACGACCCCGAAACCAACCCAACCACCATGAACGATCGTTCCGCCGTGTCCGACCTCGGACTCCTCCTCATCCGCCTCATGCTCGCCGTCGTGTTCGCCTACCACGGCAGCCAGAAGATGTTCGGCGCCTTCGGCGGCGCAGGGCTCGAGGGCATGTCCGGCTGGCTCGGCTCCAAGAACGTGCCCATGCCCTACGTGGCGGCCGTGCTGGCTGCCTCCTCGCAGCTGCTCGGCAGCCTGTCGCTGCTCACGGGCCTCTTCTTCCGTCCCCTGATGGTCCCGCTCGCCTTCACCATGTTCGTGGCGGTGTTCGTCGGCCACTCGGATGACCCGTACGGCAAGTACGAGTTCGCGCTCACGCTGGCCGTGGTCGTGACCGGCCTCGCGCTCACCGGTCCCGGCGCGTTCGCCTTCCGCATCGGTGGAGGCGGCAAGTCGTGATGCGGATCCGTCGGGCCTCCGAGCGCGGCCATGCCGACCACGGCTGGCTGCGCTCGTGGCACACGTTCTCGTTTGCCGACTACCACGACCCTGCGCACATGCACTTCCGTGCGTTGCGCGTGGTCAACGAGGACATCGTTGCACCGGGCACCGGCTTCGGCATGCACGGCCACCGCGACATGGAGATCCTCACGTGGATCCTCTCGGGCACGTTGCGCCACGAGGACAGCATGGGCCACCGCAGGGACATCGGGCCCGGCGAGGTGCAGGTGATGTCTGCGGGCACCGGCGTGATGCACAGTGAGGTCAACCCGAGCCACACCGAGCCCGTGCACCTGCTGCAGGTCTGGATGCTGCCCGAGCGCCGCAACCTCACCCCGCGCTATGACCAGCAGCGCGTGGAGCGCAGCGCGATGCAGGACAAGTTTGCCCTGCTGGCAGCACCGCCCGGCAAGGGCGGCATCGTCGAGGTGTTCCAGGACGTACGGCTGCACGCAGCCCACCTCTCCGCAGGCAAGGCCATCGAGCTGCCGCTCGCACCCGGCCGCCACGCATGGGTGCAGGTGGCAGGCGGTTCGATCGACTGCAACGGCACCGCGCTCGCCCATGGCGATGCGGTGGGTGCGAGCGGCGAGCCGCTGCTGCGCCTGCAATCGGGCGCAGAGGGCGCGCACGTGCTGGTGTTCAACCT
>JBEGVB010000157.1:0-4028 GCA_041178545.1 Planctomycetota bacterium | reverse complement strand
GTCGTCCTCGGGGCGCTGGCGGTCGGTGCCGGGCCCGGTCCGGACGGCAACCCTGTCCGGACCCTGCAGGTGACCAGCACCGTTGCCGCCTACGCGGAGGACGGGTTCGAGATCACCCCCCGCGACTTCCCCGTGGAAACCGTGACTGCACCCGCTTGGGCGTGGACCCTGCCGGTGGCCGGGCTCGCCGCCCTCGCCGCGGGGCTGCTCCTCGCGCTCGGCACCCGGCCTGTGGGCCCCTGGCTCCTGCCCGTCCTGCTCGGCTGGTGCTCCCTGGCGGCCCTCCTCGGTGCCCAGAAACTTGCCGCTCCCGCTGGGGTCGTCCAGCCCTACGGCGTCGACCGCGTGCTGTTCCCGGCGAGCCTCGCCATGGGTGTCCTCGCGGCGCGCCAGACCGATCGCCTCGCCCAGCTGTTCTTCCAGCTGGTCGTGTGCCTGTTCGCCCTGCGCCTGCCCGTGGCCTTGTTCAGCAAGCTGGCCAGCGACCTGCACTGGGGCACCAGCCTCGACGTGCACACCATCACGGCCTTCGTCAACCCGCTGGCGGACCACGAGGTGGAGACCGAACCCGGCTCGGCCCAGCAGCAGGCGTGGCTGATCTGGGCCCAGCACCTCGGCTTCGTGCCCGCCTTCTACCTGATGAGCGTGGGCGGCGTTGCCTTCGTCGTGCACACCTTCCGCGTGCACGGCCCGAGGGACTGAGCGAGAGTCCTCAGCCGCCGAGGGCCTCGCGCACCAGCCGCTGCTGTTCGTCCTTGTGGGCCTGCAGCGAGCCGGTTGCGGGGCTCGCCGCGGCAGGACGGGTCGCGGCACGGTGCCAGCCGACGCGGTCGCGCACGTGGGTCCAGGCCCCCATGTTGGCCGGCTCCTCCTGGCACCAGACCAGTTCGGCACCGGGGTGGTTCGCGAGCACCTGCGCCACTGCCGTTGCAGGCCACGGGTAGAGCTGTTCCACGCGCACGAGGGCGACGCTGCCGTCGGCACCGCGGGCCGCTGCGAGGTCATGGTGGACCTTGCCGCTGCAGAACACCACGCGCCGGACCTCCCGACCGCGTGCCGCGGAGTCGTCGAGCACCGGCTCGAACCGGCCACGGGCCAGCTGTCCGACGGAAGATCCCGCCTCGCGCATGCGCAGCAGGCTCTTTGGCGTCATCACCACGAGCGGCTTGCGCTCCGGGTCCAACGCCTGGCGCCGCAGCAGGTGGTGGTACTGCGCTGCAGTCGAGGGGTTGGCCACGCGCAGGTTGTTCTCGGCACAGAGCTGCAGGAAGCGCTCCAGCCGGGCGGAGCTGTGTTCGGGACCCTGCCCGTCGAAACCGTGCGGCAGCAGCAGCACGAGGCCGCACCGCTGTCCCCACTTGGCCTCGCCAGCGGCGAGGAACTGGTCGATCTGGACCTGTGCACCGTTGCAGAAGTCGCCGAACTGCGCCTCCCACAGGGTGAGGCCCGCGGGCCTGGAGGTGCTGTACCCGTACTCGAAGCCGAGCGCCGCCTCCTCGCTGAGCAGCGAGTCCACCACCACGAAACGCGCGGCGCCCTCGCCCAGGTGGTTGAGCGGCACGTGACGGTTGCCGTTGGCCACGTCGTGGAGCACGGCATGGCGCTGGCTGAAGGTGCCGCGGCCGGAGTCCTGCCCAGCCAGCCGGATGGGCACGCCCTGCCGGAGCAGCGAGGCGAAGGCGAGCGCCTCCGCGGTGGCGAAGTCGACGGGTGCAGCACCCTGCACCATGTCGCGCCTCCGCTCCAGGATCGTCTGCACCTTGGGGTGCACGTGGAACCCCTCCGGCCACCGCAGCTGCCGGTCCTGCAACTCGCACAGCGACTCGGCGTCCACGGCAGGCGCCTCGAAGGCCCATTCCGCGTCCTGCACCACGGCGCGCGCGGTCACGGGTCGCGGCTCCGCGGTCCGCACGGTGTCGAGCGACTCCTTGAGGGCCTGCTGCACCCTGGTGTCGTAACGCGGCACCTCGCCGTCCTGCAGGACGCCGGCGCGCACGAGGAAGTCCTGGTAGAGCTGGCGCACGGAAGGATGCTTCTCGATCCGCGCGTAGAGCAGCGGCTGGGTGAAGCCCGGTTCGTCCCCCTCGTTGTGACCGTGCCGGCGGTAGCAGACGATGTCGAGGACGACGTCGCGCCCGAACTGCATCCGGTAGTCGAGGCACAACCGGATCATGCGCACGGCGGCGAGCGGGTCGTCGCCGTTGACGTGGAACACCGGTGCCTGCACGGCCTTCGCGACGTCGGTGCAGAACGGCGTGCTGCGGGAGTCGGCGGGCAGCGTCGTGTAGCCGATCTGGTTGTTCACCACGACGTGGACGGTGCCGCCTGTGCGGTAGCCATGCAGCTGCGACATCTGCAGGGTCTCCAGCACCACTCCCTGCCCCGCGAACGCTGCGTCACCGTGCACCAGCACGGGGAGCACCGACGAGCGCGGCACGCCCTCGCCAAGTTGTTCCTGGCGGGCGCGCGCCATGCCCTCCACCACCGGGTCAACCGCCTCCAGGTGGCTCGGGTTGCACGCCAGTTCCAGCCGCACCGACCTGCCGCACGCAGTCGGGTAGTCGGCAACGGCGCCGAGGTGGTACTTCACGTCGCCGGAACCCTGCGTCATGTCCGGGTCGAGGTAGCCCTCGAACTCGCCGAAGATGCGCGCAAGGGGCTTGCCCAGAAGGTGTGCGAGCACGTTCAGGCGTCCGCGGTGTGCCATGCCGAGCACGGCCTCGCCCACGCCCTGTTCGGCCGCACGCTGCAGCAGCGCGTCGAGCACGGGGACCAGCGTCTCACCGCCCTCGAGCGAGAACCGCTTGTGGCCGACGAAACGTGTGTGGAGGAACCGCTCGAAGGCATCGGCCTCGACCAGCTTGTCGAGCACGCGCAGCATCGCCTCGCGTGGCAGCGTCTCCTCGTTGCGGTTGCCCTCCATCCGCTCGCGCAGCCAGCGTCGCTGCTCGGGGTCGGCGATGTGCATGAACTCCACGCCCACGTGCCGGCAGTACGTCAGGTGGAGCGTCTCCTGGATCTCGCGCAGCGGCGCGAACGGCTTGCCCGTCACGCCGTCGGTGTAGAAGAGCCGGTCCTTGTCCCAGATGGTGAGCCCGTACGTGCTCATGTCGAGCTCGGGCGTGTCCTTGGGCTCGTACTGCAGCGGGTCCAGGTCCGCCAGCACGTGGCCCCGCACGCGGTAGCTGCGGATGTAGTTCATCAGGCCGCCCGCGAGCTGCAGGTTCTCGGCGTCGCGCAACGTGCTGCCGGGCGGCGGCCTGCGGTCGTGGGTGAAGTGCACCGGGCGGTAGGGCACGTGCATCGACCGGAAGATGCGTTCGTAGAACTCCTCGGCATCGTGCACGAGGAACTGCACGAGCCAGTCGAGGAACATGCCCGACTCCGCACCCTGGATGACGCGGTGGTCGTAGGTGGAGGTCACCGTCATCACGCGGCTCACCGCCAGCTCGGACAGCGTCTCGTCCGAGGCACCGGCGAGCGCGGCAGGGACCGCAATGGCCCCGGTGGCGAGGATGAAGGACTGGCCGCTCATCAGGCGCGGCAGCGAGCTCACCGTGCCGATGGTGCCGGGATTGGTCAGCGTGCACGTCGTGTCGGCAAAGTCCTCGGGGCCGAGCTTCCCACGCCGCGCCTTCTCGATCTGTGCGTTGCATGCGGCGAAGAAGCGCGCGAAGTCCATGGCACCCGCGTCCCGCACGTTGGGGACCACGAGGCTGCGCCTGCCGTCCTTCCCGGGCAGGTCGACGGCAATCCCGACCTGGAGGGTCGGGGGCGTGCGCCGGTGTGGCCTGCCGTCGACGATCACGTGGCTCGCGGCCATGGCGGGAACCTTCGCGACCGCCTGCACCATTGCCCACGCCACCAGGTGCGTGAAGCTCACCTTGGGCAGGAACAGGCCCGCCTGGTGGCGGTTGAGGATCGCGCGGTTCTCCTCCAGCACCTTGACCGGCACCTCGCGGGTCGAGGTTGCCGTCGGCACGGCGAGACTCTCCTCCATGTTGCGTGCGATCCTGCCCGCGATGCCG
>JBEGVB010000156.1:0-3472 GCA_041178545.1 Planctomycetota bacterium | reverse complement strand
GCGACCGATGCCGGGAAGGGATGCAGTGCCATGCATCCTGTTTCGGCCGTTTCGGAGCCGTCCTTGGGGGCCCGGCGAAACCACCATGGCAAGGGGAACTCGGGAGGTCGCTGCCAGGCCTCAGGCGGGGAACAACGTCCCCTCGGGGCGGGTCCAGCGCTCCACGTACGCCTTCGCCTTCACCTTGCGCATCGTGTTGTCGGAACTCATGTAGCGGATCACGCCGTAGACATCGCGCTTGGGCGCCCACGGCCGGTCATAGCGGCCGAGCACCCAGCTGATGCCCGTGTACGAGTTGGGGTTGCGGCCGTCGAGCGCGTAGCGGTTGTTGAGTTCGACAAGGATGTCGAACGCGACCTCGGGCGATGGCGACCATTCCAGCACCTTCTTGCCCCACAGCATGCGCAGGTAGTTGTGGATGCGGCCCTCCTCGCGCAGCTGGGTCTGCGCCGCGTTCCACAGGCGGTCGTGCGTGCGTGCGCGGTCGAGTTCCTCGAACGAGTAGAGGTGTGCGCGCGGGTCTGATGCGTGTTCGCCAAGCGTGGCCTTCGCCCACTCGGGGAGCGAGGCGTAGTCGCCGTAGTCGTCGCGCTGCCAGCAGTAGTTGTAGCCCAGCTCCCGCCACACCACGAGTTCCTCGGCAAATGCCTCGCCGCCCGGGCTCATGCCGAACCAGCCGCGCTGGCCGTCTGCCTTGGCGCGGAAACGGTCGCCCTTCCACTGTTCCTGCGCCGCCAGCCCTGCGAACGCCTGGTGTACGCCGAGGTGCCCGAAGTGGAGGTACGGCGAGAGCCCGCTCGCTGCATCGAGGTCGGGGTGGTTGCGAAGCTCGCCGTACTCGGCCAGCTTCTCCTTGAGGAAGCGGCGCAGAACGGTGCCAGCTGCCTTCGGTCCGCCCGGGATCGCGGCCACGGGCTTCACGCCGTGGTCGATTGGCAGCTTTGCGAGTGCGGCAGCATCCCCTGCCAGCAGCGCAGCGCTCGCGGCCGGCCACTTGTCGGTGACGGCGCGAGGCAGCGGCTTGGCAGCAGGCAGTTCCTTCGCCAGCGGGTCCCCCACCGGGAAGTCCGCGGCGCCCATGTGGGCAGGCAACGACTTCTGCAGGAAGCGGCGGAAGTCGAAGGCGCGGCCGAACACCTTGTCGGCCACGCGCATCGGCAGCAGGCCGTTGGAGTCCACCTGCTCCATGCACACGTCCACCTGCCTGGCGGCACTCGCGACCATGTGCGGCAGGAAGAAGCACGGGAACTCGTCGGTGACGACCGCGCACGCATCGCGCGCCAGCGCCGCGAGGAGGCCCTTTCCGGCACCAGGCTTGGGCTCGACGTAGGGATGGTAGGTGACCCCACTGTCCGCGAAGTCAGCGACGTTGTCGGCCATGCCCGCGAGCACGAACGAGTGGATGCGGTCGCTGGCCCAGCGGTGGCCGCAGCGCAGCGCCTCCAGCACCACGAGCGGCTTGCCAAGCTCGCGCGCCAGCTCGGCTGCACGCTGCAGGCCGAAGTTCGCCCGGCGGCGGCGGTGGGCGATCATCCAGTACAGGACATGGGCGCCGTCCTCGCGGACCGGGCGGTCGTTGACCTGCTGGATGCGGACTGCGGGCGTGCTGGGCATGGGGTCGGGTTCGTGGTGCAGGTTGCGCGGGATGCGGCGGCGACGTCAGTGCGCCGCGGGAACCAAGGGCTCGCGCAAGCGTTGGAGGACTTCCTCGGTGACCTGCTCGGTGGTGCGCCCGGAGGTCTCCACCGTGACGTCGGCCTGGCGGTACAGCGGCTCGCGTTCGGCGAGGATGCGACGCAGGTCCTGGAACGCACGGTCGTTGTCGGCCATCGGCCGCGTGTCGCCTTGGGCGATCACGCGCTGCCAGTGGTCCTCGGGAGCCGCGCGCAGCCACACCGTGGTGGCGCTGCCGCGCAGCAACCCGAAGTTGGCCGGGTCGGTGACGATGCCCCCGCCGGTGGCCACCACGCACTGGGGCGCCTCCGCGAGCAGGCGCTGCAGCGCCTGCCGTTCCGCCCGGCGGTAGTGGTCCTCGCCGTGCACCTGGAAGATCTCGCCGAGGGTGAGCCCCGTCATGGTCTCGATCTGCGTGTCGAGTTCGACGAACGGCACGCCGAGCCGACGCGCGAGAGCCTCGCCCACCGTGCTCTTGCCCGCACCCCGCAGCCCGAGCAGGGCAATGGTGCGCCGCGCATCGCGGGTGAGGCCGCCCAGCAGGCCGGCCAGGCCCAGGTCGAAGGCACCCGCGAGCTCCGCGAGCCGCAGCAGCGACGGGTTGGCGGTGCCGAGCTCGACGTCCGCGAGGAACCGTTCGGACATGCCACTGCGCTGCGCCAGTTCGCGCCGACTCCAGCCGCGCGCGGTCCTCAGGGCGCGTACCAGCGCACCAAAGCGTTCGAGCAGCGGCTGGCGGTGTTCCACCCCGACAATGTACCCGCGCACGCCAGCAGGGCCACGCAGCGCCTCAGAACTGCAGACGGTGCGCGAGCTTGAGCTCCAGCCTGCGGTCACCGGGGAGCAGCGAGCCGTCCTCGGTGCGCTCCCAGCCCGCGGTGCCCACCACGAAGAGGTCGCTGCCCGGCGCGGTGATCCACCGCAACCGGCTCTGCAGGGCCAGTTCGTCGGAGGCGTTGTCGAACTGCACCAGGTTGCGCCAGCTCACGTCGGGCGAGAAGTTCACGTCGCAACGGAGCGAACCGATCTGCGTGGTGAAGTCACGGTCCTCGGGCAGGTCGACGAGTGCCGTCGACCAGCCGGCACCGAACTCCAGCAGGCCGCTCGCCCGCCAGTCCGCCGAGGACTCCACCTCGGTGCTGGTGCCGTCGAAGTAGCCGCCCGTGGTGACCGAGGCTTCGGCACTGAGCGGCCTGCCCTGGCTCGTGAGCGCCTCGAACCCGCCGCGCGTCACCCAGTAGTCGCCTGCCGCAATGGTCACCGACCCGTCGAACACGGTGAAGTCCTGCTCGACGCGGTCGAACCGACGACGCAGCACGAAGCCTGCCTTGTCGCCCGCGTGCCAGTCGAGGCCAACGGGGTTGAAGCCGTAGACGAGCTGCTGCGGCTCGCCCGACTCGGTCTGGTACCACTCCACGAACGGCTCGATGTCGAGGTTGCGCACCCTGCCGCCGGCTCCCGCGCGCGGTTTCCAGTTGGGTGCGAACCACCAGCTGCGCGTGTCGGTGCGCGGCACGAAACCCAGCTCTGGGTCGAAGGCGCGCGTGGTGTGGCGGGTGCCGGCACGGATCTCCCACTCACGGCCGCGCGAGCGCGCCTCCAGTGCGGAGGAGGATCCCTCGCCCTCTTCCGTGCCACTCCCGGAGGTCCACGAGGCCGTGGCGTTCGCGAACAGCTGCAGGTCGAGGTCGCCCACCCATTGTGGCACCCGGTGGTAGAAGTCGACGCCGCCAACGGTGTTCTGGCCGTCCTCCAGCGGACGTCCCGAGGTGGCAACCATGCCCACCGAGGTCTGTGG